>JAATVL010000301.1 GCA_014523525.1 Nitrososphaerales archaeon TH703
TAGGCCTATTTATAAGAAAATGGGCTTTATTCTATTTAGGTATGTTAACTCGATTTATATACCAATTAATTCTCTTTTCTAGGAACTCTAACTGTGATTCATTAATTTTTCCTTTTCTATGTAAGAAATTTAAATCTCGTTGAATTTGCTCAAGTTGTTTTATGCATTCTTCTTTATTGTTTTTTGATAACATTTCATAAGTATAATCCATGTTTGTTAGGGTTCTCTTAAAGGACAATCTAGATCTTTGTCTATAAAACCAACCTCCAATAGTCGAAGCTAACCCTATTATCACAGAAGTTAATATGATAAATGTTTCCGTCAGGATTGCCCCTTTGAAATTTGCGGTTAGGGTCTCATAACCAGTGACATTAAAAATTACTGGATTTTGGTTCGTATTATTCGTGACAGACCAATGACCAAAGTCGTACCCCCTGTCAGGTATTGCTTCACATTTAGCAAGGGAATTGAGAGGCAATGTGATAAACTCACCATCACCTAGAATGGTATCGTTACATTTTACAATTCCAGCATTTGGAGGATTGATATCCATAAATATTTTTGTAATTATTTTGTCTGTTTTTCCATCGATTGTTATTATCCCATTAGACCTGGGATTAGTGACGTATGTGAAGTTTGTACTAGGATCTACTGCTAATTTAGTTGCTATGAGGGGAAAGGTTACTTTTAAGGGGACATTAATGAAAGGAGTGTTAACTCCTGATGCAATTATTGCAGGTTCTAGAGAAATATTTTCTATTACCTTATTTGTTGTCCCATTAATTACACTAATAGTATTATCTTCCAAATTGCTTACATAAATTTTGTTACTTCTTGGATTAACTGCAATTCCAACTGGGTTATCCCCGACTTTTATATTAGTTTCAACTTTGTTAGATGTGCCATTTATGACACTTACAGAATCGTTCAAGAAGTTTGTGACATAAATGGTATTAGTTTGTATATTGATAGCTAGTACAGAGGGATTTGAACCAACAGGTATTGTTGATACTAATGTATTGTTACTTCCATCCAGTACTAAAACACTATCTTTCCCTAAATCTGAAACATAGACCTTGTTTGTTCGTGGATTGATTACGATATCATAGGGTGACGAAGCATATTTTAAGGATTTTATTATATGATTATCAATTGCATCAATCACCGTAATTGTATTTGAATCTAGGTTTGCTACGTATACCCATCCTCTACCCAAATTGATCCCTATCCCCAATGGAGAATCTCCCACTGATATATTAGTAAGTTCTTTATTAGTAAAACCATCAATAACGGATATTGTGCCAGATTCTCTATTTGATGTGTATATTCTGTTAGAGAAAGGATTTATGTCTACATCATAAGGAGAATTGCCTACATCAATATTTTTTTCTACTTTCGACTTGTCAATATCTATTACCGATATTGTATTAGAAAATTGATTAGCAACATAAAGTTTGTTTGTTATTGGATTAATATCAATTCCAATAGGAAAACTTCCCGAATTTATAATTGGATTGGCTTTTTGCGATATTACCTTCTGATCACCTCCCTCTTGAGCGGAGATAGTAATTACAAAAATACTAAAGAAGAATACGCTAGCTAATGAAAAGCAAGAAAACTTTAGCAAATAATTTTTCAAATAGACAATTTATGATGAATGGGTATAAATAGTAATTACTAGTTAAAATTCAGATTTAGCAAAAATTGATTCCTATTCAAAGAGATTCATTCTAAACAATAGAACAGGCATTCCATGAAATCATGTTATGGAGTTAATCTGACATTTGACTTTAAATAAGAACTTATCAAAGTATAGTTTGGCCCCTTTATTTCTTATGTTTTAATTTATAGCGAAAAATGATTCTTAAAATAATACCCAGGATTAATATGATAATGCCTGCAATAATAATCATAAAACCATTAGTTGTCCAGGAAGGATTACTATACATAAATGAATTTGGAGGACCCAAGAGTTCCTTAGATTGTGCAGTAAAAATTAAGCCTGCCAATACAAGTGCCATTCCAATAATCTCAATAAATATTTTCATTTATTACCAAATAAATATTGAGATCTGCATATGTATATGTTATCGACATCTTGATTATTTTAAAGATTGTTGGTAACTTAATGTTCGGAAGAAAAAATAAAACTAAGTAGAGGTTTCTTATTGATCAATAATTAGACCGAATTAATTGTTAAAATGTATACGATATGGCTAAGTTTTAATACCTATAAAGTATCCGTGATGGATGCAAGGATAAAAGTTGATTGATAGTAAATTGACAAATTCCAATGTAATCATTGGGTATCTGTCGGCGATTGTCGCTGCAATACTCTTTGGGTCCGTTTCTACCCTAGCAAAACCTATACTGTCAACAATAAATCCTATTGTCCTCTCGTCAATCATTTACTTAATTGCTGGACTGTTCTTTACTCCTTCTGCCTCACGAGCACGATCAAAAATTACAATGAAGTACTACGGTCTGATTCTAACTAGCGCTATAGCTGGTGCAACCATTGCACCTATTATCTTTTTTGTAGGGTTAAAGATAAGTACAGCTGCAGATACCGCGCTACTTGCAAATGGTGAAACTGTGTTCTCAATTTTATTTGCGCTACTTATTTTTAAAGAAAGATTGAGCCGTGTTGGATATATTGCAGTGACATTGA
>JAATVL010000302.1 GCA_014523525.1 Nitrososphaerales archaeon TH703
ACGAATGGAATAGGATTATTTGTCTATATTACAACGATATTAAAAATAAAAAGATTTGATCCAAATTTAAATGCGATAACCTATGATCTTACACGTTGAGTCCAGATTTTGCTAATTTCCTTAATAAAATATATGATTTGACAGGAGGCGAATTACGTATTATTAATCAATATCAAGTGGGTGAAGGATTGGAATTAAGCAGTAAACAAACGGATAAAATAGTATATGAATTATGTGAAACAGGTATGATAAAAAAAATGGCTAGAAACAAGATTGTTCTAAGTCCTTATGCATTATATGTTATTCACAATAGTAAATACTCGGACTAAAATTATTCACTTAGATTCTTCATTCAGATAATCTCTAAACATCTATTATTATATTTGGAATACAATTAACTTTTACTTAATATTATAACCTTTCAAACTGGTGAGTGCGGTGAAATACGTAGATAATTACTATTTTTCTATAAATCCCTGACATTCGCAAATATCACAATACTTGTATCCGTCGTTATCGGTAAAATGAACTTTCTTAGAGTGGTGACAGAGAGAACAGTTTTCCGAATTTTCCCCTTTTTTCTTCCGACATGGTTTCTACTCCCGAAATTGTCTACAAGTGCATTCTAAACAGTAACTGTAGTTTCCATATGCGGCATGTGAGCTCCTTGTATGCTTACAATTAAGACAAGCATCACTTTTTTTATCCAGAAATTCGTATAACATTCGGTAGGTTATAACTGTTTTATTTCGTTACTATTCACTCATACAGACTCAAAAAATCATATTTTAAATAATATCTAAATTTAAGACGATTAGTATTTACAGAAAGCCTCTTCGTGGATGCTTGGTTCATTCTCTTTGTTTCAATACCATCAGGTAATTCAATTATTGCACTATAAATTTTGTTAGAATTTCTAAATTTAATTTATTGTTTTTCTTAATTATACTTGCTTATGTTTGTCTTAGTGTGGCACGATTTTACACTCGCAGGTTTCCTGGGGATCGTTACAACTTTTACAATTTTTTGTTTCCGAATCTACAGGACCCCAACAGTGGGAACACCCCGTATTTATGACATCATCGTCTGCCATTAACTGCTAAATCCAGTGATACGATATAGCCTTTTACTCAATTATTTAATCATAGCCAAACCCAGATTATTATATAATACCAGGTTTACGAGGCTAGAACTTCTAAAGACAAAGTTTTCATAGGATGTCGTATCAATAAACAAGAATGTCAAAAGAAAATAATAATGATGATCATAGATCGGATGAATTTCTGGAGAAGATAAATGAAATGACAGGAGAAGATTACAAGACCTTTTATAAATACGAAATTGGAAATCAATTAAGATTTACTAATGACCAAACTGATGGTGCCGTAGAAGACCTACGTACTCGCGGTTTAATAAAAAAATTAATAGGAAAAATTCGTATAACTAAAAATGGAAAAGAAACAGCCAATAACATAAACTACAAAAATTTTGTCAAATCTGTGTAATCGCATTTTTGCATTGCAAACTGGGCATTGTTTAATCATTAAAAATGTCCGACCACGAAACTTGTATGTGCCTTTTTAGTAGTTTGGATGCGTTATTAACTACTTTAGTAGTATCTGGGTTATTGGTAATTAGTTCGGCTAACTCTTTTGGGCTATCAACTGCATAACAATTGTAGCCTTCCTTGAAATCACAATACCTGGGTTCGAATTCAAGCCACTTTCTATGAAGGATTAAAGCACATTTGTTGTGAATTGCTTCCAAGAATGTGTAGTTCATTCCTCCGCCATCGTTTTTGTAGGCTGATAAATCAACAACATATTTTGTCCTTGCTAGAAGGCTGACCAACTCTCCAAATGTGAAGTGAACGTATGGCTTCCTGCCATGTCCACATATTTTCACTGGATTGTCAAGAATCTTGTTTGCTTCAACTATCATGTCTATGTTTTTTTCAGGACTGATACGAGAGATTGATACTGCTCCTTTATGTGATGGATAACTAAAAACTGTATATGGATAAAACGGCAGGAACTTAAAAATTGAATCAAGATCATATTTTTCCTTCAAATGTTTCTGGAGTGCCTTTCTTGTTGTGATTATCTTCAAATCTCGTATATGTGGTATTGACTTAATCGATATGTCCACTTCTCCATGAATTGTTAATGTCGGATTTTTCAAAGATTTAAGAACGTGGAGAAACTTTTCCTTGAATATCACAATAGCGGAATTCCGCATTTTGCTAATATCTTTCTCTGATATATTCTTGTAAAATAATCCATATCCAAAATTATGTAGTCTTGATTCTGTTTGTTTATCCACTCTGTATACGACGTATCGTGGTAATTTGTGCATGAGATGAATTGTGAAAGTTCTTGCTCCACCATCCAGATACTTGTGAAGATAAAGTAATTCTTGATTCATTTCTGGCTACTATAATTTTCCAAGAAATCTCTAACTGTTTCTAGTTTTTTCTGAGACAATTCCACATAATTGCAAATGACATAAGGAGTTTTATGACCAAAGACTTTTTGATACTCAATGTAGCAGAATGATGATGTCTTGGGATACACAGGCATATCAATCGTTGGGGTTGTATCAAGTATATTTTCAGTATGATTCAATACGACTCATCTTTACCA
>JAATVL010000029.1 GCA_014523525.1 Nitrososphaerales archaeon TH703
CAGTAGTAGGAACAGGTGGCGAGAGCTTCTATCCCCTGGAGAGTCAAGCACCTTACATGGCGAGCCAATTTGGTGGCAAGTTTGGATATCTAGATATAGATATCAGTAATGGAAATCCCCACACTAAATTGACTGGAACTTTTTATGACAATAGGGGGAACGAAATAAAAGACCAGTTTACCATAGAAAAGGAAATAAAAAATGGGAACCAAACGAATAGAGAGACATGATATATAGATACATCAAATAGTAACGAACCAGAGTAATGTCATTAAATGATGTTTACAATAAAGCTCTTTTGATAAAACCGGACAAAAAGGATAGAAAGATGTTTGATGAAATGTTGTCTTATTCAAGTTTGTATAATCCGGCCTGTTCTATGCCCTGCAGGCCTATCGTTATTCATCCAGTATTTGTGTCTATAATGTTTGAACATTACAACCAACTAATAAAAATAGGAATTGTTGAATTTGGTGATTAGCCTGTAATTCTTATCTGCGAACATTACTCCAAATATCGAACACTAAGATGGTTCTACTGGCTCTAATATTGGTCTATGTCTTTTTCGATATTTTTCAATTTCGTAAAAAAACTCTTCAAAATTATTCATATAAAATTCAGTCCCCTTTTTATCCCGTTCTATGAAAATATTTTGTGCAAGACAAATCCAACAAACTCTACCTGTTCCCCATAATGCTTTCAGTAAAGGATCTTTTGGGATAAGGTTACTATTATACAACGCACCGATATGGTCAAACGTGGCCCTTACTCTTTCCACGTCCTGTTGCAGTCCAATCCCTTTTGTTTTCATTTCCTCTAGAACAACAGGATCTCGGAAAATGTCAAGAAATGCATCACCTTTAAATTTTATGAGGTTCTTGGAAAAATACATTTTACCACTAATTTTTATATCTTTCTTATAATGGTGTTCCATATAGATTCTAAATGCCTCATAGACATTCTTTCTGGCTTCTCTTTCCTCGAAGGTATTAACCAACTTGTACACTTCCATAAGTGTTTGGAATTTGCTGTGTTTTCTCAAAGAAATGAGGGTAAAAATGGAAATGAATAAAGCAAGTATAACTCCACCAGCCGTTATCGTCTGAGCATAATCCCTAACTAAAGACCAAAAATCCATTGTTAATTATGTAGTGCCATCTTCATTAATAAATGCGAATAAATTCATTCTTGTAATATTTGGAATGAATCGTGAATGTGACACAATAGATATACTGAACGAAGCAATAGGAAAACATAATCTACAGATAGCGTCAATTCAACTAAGCATATTTGAAGAAATATTATAGGATTCCAGTCATTAAGAATATAACAAGATCAATAATGAATGATGCCACTACTGGATCTTGAACGCAAAAATTCAAATTATAATAAATGAATAAAACTGGTGGGACCAAATGTCAAATTCTGAATAAATTCCCACCAGCAGATGGTGGGTTAAAAGATATCTCAGATTTGTCTAACAAACTAAAATTAATTTTTAGTAAATACCGGTGGGACTAGGAGCGAATGAGTAGAGAATCCCACCGGCCAGTGTCTATTTGTGGTAAAGGAGTAATTACATTTATGCTGCTAAACATAAGAACGTGCCTTACCTGAGTTACCTTACTCACAAAGGAATTTCTACAGATGAAATGTAAACAAGTACGATTATGAGAGGGAGAAACAGGTACTGTGTCACCTTAGTTGTGAATAAATTAGAATTTCTAACTCGTATTAGAGAGTAATCTCAAGCAAACTTAAATTTCATTAAAACAAAAATAAAGTTGTGAAAATAGAAAAAAACTCAAGATATCTGTTAGCGTATTGTACATTAGCTGGATTATTGTCATCAATTGTGATATCTGGATTATTATTTAGCTTGGATTTCATTTCAAAAACTCCCTTTGGTACTTTTTTTGCTGTAATAGGTTCTTCTTTAGGATTTTATGATTCCAACACATCGCCTTATATTGGTCTCTTATTGCATTTTGCTACCGGTACTGTAGCCGGTAATTTACTTGGCCAAGGAGCACTATTTTGGAATAGATTAATTCCATTTGGTATCAAACGTGGAACGATTTTAGGAATTATAACTGGAATATCACTTTGGTTGATTTTATTCTTGCCCTTGACTGCGTATATTATACAACCAAAATTAGATATGTTCAATTTTTCTGCCCCAAATCAATATGTCTTTGTAATAGCACAACATTTCCAAGGGCTGTACCTAGCTGTAGTAATAGGATCCCTTTTTTTCCATTTGATTTATGGAATAATTTTAGGATTAATTGCCGGGAGGCTCATCGAATTAAAATATTCAGCGGGAAATAATGTTAAATGATGTGTTTTGGTGAGCTTGATATCAGTAATTAGTATTCCATATATTATTTTATTAAATTTGTGTCTGTCATATCATCGATTTTAGGAAGCATCGAAAGTGAAGAAATTGACGGTAAAGGAAAAAAATAACTATTAGCAAGGAATCCTATGACTAGGGTGCTTTAGAGGGCCGATGATTCAAATCGATAAGATAATCGGGAACATCAATTCCGATTCGCATCTTAAAGATAAGTATCAAGACATGTTCAAAATTGACCATGTTGAGAAAATTGAGATCACCAGGCTCGAATCTGAAAGATCAAGAATCAGGAAAGTATCTGATAAAGGTACGGAACTAGCTCTCACCATGGTTCCTGGTTCACATATCAACGACGGTGACGTGCTCCTGTTGACAGAAGAGAAAATGGTCATAGTAAAGAGGGTTTCTGAAAATGTGGCTATAATATCTTTAAAGGAAAATATATCAGCTGACCAATTATTCGGAACAGCAATCAAGATTGGTCATACTATTGGGAACATGCATAGACCGATAAAGATTGCGAACGGTAAAATATATTTTCCGATCCAAGCTGAATCTGAAATTGAATTGTTTCAGAAGCTATTTTCTAATTTAAGATACAATCTTGATATTAAAAGCGAGAACATTATCTTTGAGCCCGAACCAGGTTATGATGCTCATGGACACTAAAATAGGCAAGCAAGATGTCAGTTTATTGCAGATGTCTGACTCTTTTTTTCCAACGGGACTGTATGCAACCTCTAACGGACTGGAAGCATTATCAAAAGTAAAGAAGTTAAAGAGTAAAGATATTTCTCAATTCATAGCTGTCTACTTAAAGCAGGTAATCGGACCATCTGATTGTACTGCTTTGGGTAACGCTTATGAATCATGCAAGAAAAGGGATCTTGCTGCTCTCCTTAATACCGATGAATCTTTATACTTTATGAGACTAATTGAGGAAACAAGAAGTGCTTCTGTTAGATCTGGTAATCAATTAGTGAAATGTGTTAGCTCTTTCGTTAAGCACAAAAAAATGCTAAAGGATTTTCAAAACGCTATTAGTACTGGTAACGCAACAGGAATATATCCTGTATCATTTGGGGTAGTGGCTTGGTCACTTGATATCCCAAAGAACAAAGCTGGATTGATACTATTGTATGGGTTCACTGTAAGCGTTATAGGAGCTGCTTTGAGATTGGGTATACTTCAACATTTTGATGGTCAAGAAATAATTCATGAGCTAAGACCGGTAATTTTAGAATCCGTCCTAAAGAATATAGATAGACCAGTTTCAAACATGTGGCAATTCGCACCAGGTCTAGATATTATACAGATGAAGCATGAAATGATGAGCTCAAAAATGTTTATTACATGAAAATAAGGTAATTTTATCATGTCCTCTCACCGAATTCCTCGCGTTGGAATTGGCGGTCCTGTGGGTTCAGGTAAAACTATGCTAATAGAGCAGATTGTTCCTATACTTTCTGCAAAGGGATACAAAGCAGGCATAATTTCAAATGATGTCGTTTCCAAAGAGGATGCAGAAAGGATGAGGCGAAATCTTGCAACAGAGAGAGGGCTTATGCAAGAAGATCTAGTAGTAGGGGTTGCTACAGGGGGATGTCCTCATACTGCTGTTAGAGAAGATCCATCGATAAATCTTTCTGTAGTAGAAGAAATGGAGTTAAAACACGATTATCTAGATTTAATCTTGATAGAGAGCGGCGGCGATAACATTACAACGACTTTCAGTCCCGCTCTTGCTGACTATTTTATCTACATAATTGACGTAACAGGTGGCGACAAGTATCCTAGAAAAAGGGGACTGGGAATAGAGAGTTGTGATCTTCTTGTAATAAACAAGATAGATATCGCTCCCTATGTCGGAGCAGATCTGAAGATAATGGAACGCGATGCAAAGATTGTTCGAAGTAGAAAACCCACGGTTTTTGTCAACTCCAAAACAGGCCAAGGAGTAGATGCAGTTGTATGTAATATCATAAGGGATCTTCTTTTTGAGGCTCCACCAAAATCCCTGGTAAAAAACTAACTTGTCGAGTTATTCGTATAAACAGGGAAATGGCCAGCTGGAAAGTAGTATAATGAAAAATGCACTGATAGCATTGCTAACCTCATTTAGGAGGAATTGACCATGACCATCGATTCTTATACTCCGAGAAATATTCCGCCAGAGATA
>JAATVL010000303.1 GCA_014523525.1 Nitrososphaerales archaeon TH703
ATTCCATGATCTAACTTTAGGTGGCTGAGGAATGCGATCCCGTTATTTACAGTATCTTTAACTATTAAGTTTCTTCCACATTCGCTACATCGAATTATGTGCTCATCCGAAAGTATCATACATTATCATATATTGCGAGCCAATATAAGTAAATTGTAGTTGCTCCGTTTTTCTTTCAATCTTAAACATAGCAATCAAGATAAATCGTGGCGACCAGTTATCCCAAAGTCTTAAGCATGAGATAAATACAAGTCAGTAGAACCCTACTACATGCAGGGTTCGAATCCGCATGAACCCTTCAATGTCATGACTACTTGTTAGGAAGACATAGGAAATTATTCTAAATAATGGAAAGCTTTAAAGCTGTTATATGGTATAGATTGGAGGATCACTTTTTAGGAGCTATCGACAAAAATTAAGCAGTAAATTGATAATGGATAAAGTAGCGAGAAAGAAAACATTTTCCAAAATTCTTTTAGCCATACATGAATCCACTAAATCAGAAGATAAAGCAGTTGATTATGCTACTAGAATTGCAAAAGATTATGATGCAATACTAGTAGTCCTCTACGTGGTCCGAACACAGACCAATTTAGACACTGTAACTGTTCCAAGTCATGTAATCGATTTTAAGAAGCAAGCGCAAGCATATCTTACTAAAATATTGGAAAAAATACACAAACACGGCGAAGCTGAGAATATTGTAAAAGTCAAAACCGAAATTATCGCTTCAATTAAAATCGCTGCTGCAATAGTAGACTATGCCAGAGATAAACACATTGATTTAATTGTTGTTGGACCCAGAGGACGATCCAAACTTAAGAGTTTAGTGCTAGGCAGTGTTACTTCAGATGTTGTAAGGCTAGCCAATTGTCCAGTATTAACTGTGAGGTAAATAAAAAGGAATACAAATTGAATCCCATTGCATTCAGACGTCTAATCCTTGCGATAACCATTATGATCCTAAGCATCGTCTTGGTCGCAGTCATTTTGGAAAAAATTCAATGACTGTTTATTATCAATAAACCAAAAATGATATTAATTTCTACTCCTATATTGTTATGAAGTAGGTTCTCTTTATAAAGAAACTAGAAATTTCTAAGTATGACTAATCTGAAAAACCGGATTGGCCCCGACGAACCCGTACCAATGAACGGCTGCCAATTCATATGTCACAGCTGTGGTAATGAGGTGCGCCGCGATGTTATAGTCGAAAATCCCTCAGAAAGTCGTTCGTGGTGCCTCTACTAGGGAGCGTTTCTGTAAGAGCTATCTAATTGGAAAGATGTTGTGTTTAAGATGTTGTGTTATCAACAGATCGAATTTACAGACAATTCTAACAAGTATAAACGATTAATCGTCCGGTTCCAAAATATGCAAAGTTCTAGTCGTATCTATGCCTCTATATTTTTAATACATCATCTTTATTCTCTGATAAATTGTGTTCTTTGAATGATTCCAGTTAGAGTAATTTAGGTTAGCCTCTCAATCTATCTTGATTAAATTCCGGACTTCCATATTCACTGATCTTTGGCTTTCTCCCGTGGACCTTTTTATGAACACTTAGTCGCTCTTTTTCTTCGAATTGAGAACCACAAATCTTACATTTAAAGGTCAACTTAAGTTATAACTTCAAACTTTTAGAAAAGAGTTTCTAATCCAATATTAATTGTAGGAGTTCTTTGAGTCAATTCTGTGTTTCCTACTAATCTTAGAGTTATTTGTACTAGCATCCACTCAGACATTCTTTCGGAATGAGAGTAAAATCAGATACGCGCTAAAGATTTATATACATATAATTAGTATACTAATGATTAGGAGGCATTTGCAATGCAGTCTTACGACTTTCAAAACAGTATCGGGTTTATAGTTAACCGAACAGCGAAGGTATTCGTCAAGGCTCTTGATTCTGAATTACGTGAAAAGGTAGGAGTAACTTTTGGTCAATGGAAAGTCTTTGTAATGTTGTCTATGCAAGATGGTATTACCCAAAAGGAAATTGCTAATAGACTTGGGCTAGAAGCTGCAACTCTTATCCCAATTATCGATAAAATGGAAAAAGAAGGCTTGGTTGTGAGGCAAGTGGACCAAGCTGATAGGCGAAATAATAGGATATATCGTACAGAGAAAGCTGATGCCCTCTGGGATCAAATGATTGAATGTGCATTAAAAATAAGAAAAATAGCGGTAAAAGACATTTCTGAAAAGCACATTACAATTATGCGTGACTCTTTGGGAAAGATCTGTGAGAACCTGAATATCCATTTTAATGTTGGCTGTGACATTAGTGATACTGCTAATTCTGCTGCTGACACATCAATAACTGCCTCCAACAAGAATCTCAAAAAGAAGAAAGTCAACTTTATAGGAGTAACGTAATTAAAAAATGGAATGGGCATCATCTCAAAAAAATAATGCGAATAAGAACAGTAACATTCCTTCTTCTGAATATCATCAGCAACGACCTTCCCCATCTGTAAAGATTCCTGCCAGTGCATGGAAAACTCTTGCAATTCTAAGCTGTGTCGCTACCATGGTAATGTATGCGGAAACAATGTTAATACCAGCAATTCCAGACCTTATCAAATACTTTGACGTATCTTATAGTATGTCGTCTTGGATTCTTACAGCATACTTAATTTCAGGTGCGGTTATGACTCCTATTGCAGGTAAATTATCGGATCATTATGGAAAAAAGAAAATATTGCTTATTATAATGGTAATTTATGTGGTAGGTGTTTCTACTGCAGGACTTGCAACAAATATAGTTTTCATGTTAATCGCTAGGGCAATACAAGGAATAGGCTTGTCAATGTTCCCAATCGCGTTTGGTATAGTAAGAGACCAATTCCCCAGAGAGAAAATATCCATAGGTCAAGGTGTGATCACTTCCATGTTTGCATCCGGGGCAGTAATGGGGTTGTTATTTGGAGGCACTATAATTCAAGACTATGGATGGCAAACTACATTTTTTACAATAATACCCATTGCAATTACTCTTTTGGC
>JAATVL010000304.1 GCA_014523525.1 Nitrososphaerales archaeon TH703
ATTCGAGGACAAGGAAAAGTTAAAGAGACATATAAGAAGTGCACACAATGAAGAAGGTAGTGCAATATTCGAAAATTTTACTGACAATCTGAAATTATCTCATCATGCAAAATTTGTCTGCGAAATCGATAATTTGAAATTCATGACAAATGAGGAATTAATTCTTCACATGAGACAAATTCACCATCATCCAATTATAAAATGTCGAGAATGTGGCAAGGAGTTTATTCATGAGAAGGACAGACTCCATCATGTTAGGGAAGAGCATGAGAAGAAGGCCGACTATAGAAAGCACAAGGGTTCTTAGATGGGGACTCTTTCCTAATGATAAAAAATGTCGACTCGGTAAAAATTAATTCTTACCTGAAATCAAAGAATAATGATCCCAAAATTAAATTTTGATATATCTTTAATAGATGAGTATAAATTTCAATACTTGGTATGCTAGTTTCAATATTATCAGATGCAACTATATTAAATCTAATTTATTTTGTGAACTATCCCTCTTCCATTAAAAAAGTTTACAATATTATTAGCTGCAACTTCAGCCATCTTCGATCGGGTCATAAATGTAGCACTTCCAATATGTGGCAACAATATAGTTTGTGGCAATTGAGTTAATGGATTAGATCTGGAAATAGGTTCACTTTCATAGACATCTAAACCAGCACCTGCTATGACCTTGTTTCTTAGGGCGTTAATCAAATGTTGTTCATTTATGACTTTACCCCTTGAGGTATTAATAATAAATGCAGTTTTTTTCATTAATTTAATTTTTGATTCATCTATCATATGAAAACTATCTTTGTTTAGTGATACGTGAATTGAAACAAAATCACTACGTCGTAACAATTCTTCTAGTGGGACAAAAGTAATATCAAGTTGTGATTCCATTTTTCGTTTACGAGTTTTACTATAGTAAATTACTTGCATATCAAATCCTCTTGCACGCTTTGCTACCAGTGTTCCAATTTCTCCCAGACCAATTATTCCTAAGGTACTTCCATGCACATCGTATCCGAGAAAGAGATCAGGTGTCCATCCGAATTTCCAGTTTCCATTTCTTACATGCCTATCTGCATTGACAATATTCCTAGCTGCTGTCAGAATTAAAGAAAACGTGAGATCGGCTGTAGCGTTAGCTAGAACATTTGGAGTATTTGTAACTATTATTTTCCTTTTTGCTGCTTCATAAATATCTACGTGATCATAACCAACACTATAGCAGCTTATTACTTTAAGATTTGGCCCTGCTGCATCCATGACTTTTGCGTCAATATTGTCCCCTAACATGCACAATAATGCGTCCACATCTCTAACATTTTCAAATAAAGTTTCCTTCTTAAGTACGTCGACCCCAGGATTCATATTGATTTGAAAATGTTTTTTTAATATGGATGGTCCTGGTTCTGGTATTTTTCTCGTTACATACACCTTATGTTTGCTAGTAATATCCATAAAATAATTGGTTTCACTGTTTTCGGTTATTAATATGATATGGAATTGGATTTTTATTTTATATTTTCGTTATTTACTACTACTATTCTTGATCAACTTTGAAGATAAGATTTTTAAAAAAATAATTCCTATGTAGTATGGCATATTGTAAAATGCAGCAAGTGCCGCTACTTGTGAGCCAAAGAATTGTTGTGCAAAAACAGTTACTAAAATATTATTTACATAACTTAAGGCAATAAGCCCCGAAATTTTGTCCTTCGTAGACGAATCTTTGTTCATGAAGTAGAAAATGAGATATCCTGTAATTGCAAACGTTGCAAATAATACAAAAGCAAGAACGGTTGTGATAATAACAAAAGGTAATTCCAAATAGAAGTAACTTGAAAATTTTGAAAATATTGTGAAGTTAATTAAATCCATTAAAAATATAGATAAAGGTAATGAACTCTTGTTTATACTCGTTGCTAATCGGGGTAAATATTTTTTTATGATTCCACTCCCCATTAAAGGCACAACTAAGGATATTATTAATAGTAAAATCATATCAAATACTGGAATGGAAAATTCAGTATTATAAAGAACATAAACTAATGTTGGTAATACAAAGGGAACTGCAAGTGACGTGATTATTACCATTCCTACTATAATAGAAAGTCTTCCTCTCACATAATTGGTAACAAATGGAGCTCCAAGTCCTGTAGAAATTCCAGATAATAATAGTACTGACAATGCATATTTAGGAGCAATTAGATTAGTAACAAAATACATTACTACTGGGATGATGATCACTTTCAGGATGGATAATATTAAGAGAAATTTAGGATTCCTAAAAATTGAGATAAGATCTTGGAAATCAAGTTGGATCAAATTCAGAAATAACAAAAGGCCAAGAATTATCAAGATGTACGGCGAAAAAAGCTCCCCAGTAGAAGGAAATAAAATACCAAGTATAGTTGAAATAAGAATTGAAATTGCAAGTACTGACAGGATTTTAGTATCATAAGAGGTCAACTATACTGATCAACTATTACATTACCATAAATATTTAACAATATATCTTCTGAAAAATCAGATTGAAAAGTCGAAATATTTTATTATTACTTTACTTGATATAAACACCTTTCAATAATCATCCCAATGATCATAGCATTTCAATAGTAGACCTACAAAATCACAGATAACAAAAAAAATCCCTAATTGAGTAGTGGCATAATGAAATAATAAATATAACACTTTATTATTAATTGCCGTGAAAAAACAGACAATTGTAATAGCAAATATCTTGTTACTTATTGTAGTAACTTCCGTGTATATGGTAGCAATGGGACAAACTCAAGTAACTCAACCTAAAATTAATACAACACTTGTCTCCATTAACGGATCAGATATTAAGGATGCTCTAACTTCTGTGCATAATAATACAACTCCCCACTATGTTAAACTCTCGGAAAATCAGATAAACGAGGCATTAAAGGATCTACCTGGTTGGACCATACTTGACGGCAAGCTGCATAAGACATTTACATTTGTAGATTTTTCTACTTTATTTGAATTTATGTATCAAGTAGCTGACTCTTCCCAAAAATTAAATCATCATCCAAATATGACATCAACATGGAATACGTTAACTTTAGATTACGATACATGGAGTTTAGGACATGCAATTTCCAATCTTGACATGAAGGCAGCTGAGGCCGTTGAAAATTTATACCAAGAAGGTATTTACACAGATGGTGATAATTAATTGGTAAAGCACTTATTCGAGAACTTGAATGCATATTGGAAATTTTCTGACGTTTCCTCTAATAAGATACTTGTTAATACCAATTTCATAATTTGGTAATATGCACTGATTTTTTGTAGTTACTTATATTTTAGAAATAAAGTAATATCTTAATTGGGAGTAATAAATCAATATTAGTTACTATGATTAGTACCAGCTATACAAATGTTTCGCAAGAATTTCAAAACGATAAGAAAAGTTACTTACAATAATTTTAAAATAATCTATATGATAAATTATTGAATATTTATGAATAATTTTCTTCTATATAGTCTACCAGGATCTACATGATAATTGTCCTTAACACTAATAAGAATAACAGAACTCGACGATTTTGGAAGAGTAAATTGGAAAGTTTTATAGAAAATGGTAAAGTTTCACGTCGCGATTTTTTAAAGCTGATTTGTGCCGGTGGAATAGCAATTGCATTAACTCCTTTGATACCATTTGGAAAAGTGTTTGGAGCTAATCTAACAAATGAAAAGACAAAAGGTATAACCACTGGAGGAAACATGATTGGACCAGGACCAGATGGAGTCACATTTCTATATCCTACTAAGCCAGCAGGATTTGTTTGGTATATGAATGCCAATAATCCTTATGATTCACATTTTGAAAAAGGTGGAGGTTCTAAGTTTCGTAATTTAATAAAGAACAAGGATGGATCATGGACCACTGATAACAAAGAAAAAGTTAAGTTCAACTTGAATGTAGATCCACATTATGAAGATGCAATTGACGGTTGCAAAATGAGCTTTAAAAAATCCATGCTTCGAGGATATACCTACAATAAAAGTGATCTTGATAACGTTGAATTAACGGGTTTCTTTAATGTCCATAAACCTACACGTCATGATGGAATTTATCTTAGAGGTC
>JAATVL010000305.1 GCA_014523525.1 Nitrososphaerales archaeon TH703
ATTATGTAACAAAGAACAGAAGATTAGCTGTGGCTACGCTAGATAGTAAATTATTGAACAGTCTGAAAATGGCTGACGTGACTACTATTACACTCTCCAAGAATAAAATAATAATAGAAAATCGGTATTTTGAAGGGTAGCTTTAAATCGTTAATTTATTTCTTATTATTCATGTTTGAGTACAATAAGTTAAGTATAACGTGGAACGGTCATGCCGGGTTCAAGATCATATACGATAATATGAAAGTGTATATCGATCCTTACAAATTGAGCAAAACATACGAAAAGATTTCTGACGCTGACATTGTACTTATAACCCACAACCACTTTGACCATTTATCAATAGAGGATTTAAAAAATATCATTAATGAAAGAACAGTTATTGTTTCTGCTCAAGAGTGTCTATCTCAATTAAAGTCTCTAAAAGTGAAAGAATCAATTGGCATTGATCCTCGTAACAGTGTGAAGGTAGGCGATTTAAGAATAGAAACAGTTCCTGCATACAATATTGACAAGGACTTTCATCCAAAGAATGACAAAAAAATTGGATTCATAGTTGAATTTGGTAATGATCGATTATATCACACCGGAGATTCTGATATAATTCCAGAAATGAAAGACACAAACCCAACTGTTGTACTAATACCTGTTTCCGGAACTTATGTAATGACAGCTGAGGAAGCATCTAAGGCAGTCAATGAATTAATTAATCCAAAAATTGCAATTCCAATGCATTATGGTACAATTGTAGGTAATAAAGAAGATGCAATACGATTCTCAGAACTGGTCACAGTATGTAAAACAAAGATATTAGAGTCAGAGTAGTCAAAATTTTTGCAAAGATTAAAACTTATATACGATCTGTTTTTCTTATATCATTGAAAATGGCAGCGAAAAAGAAATCGAAGTCTGCTAAGAAAGCAACCAAAAAGAGGTAATACTCTCGTAGTCACTATTCCCTCTTAATTCCCCCCTTCTTTTGTTAGATAAATAATTACAAAATTCTTTTATTGTTTGGTTTAGCATCCTTATTTTTTTGCAACTACGTTATGCAAATTTTTTCCAGTACGTTAAAAAATGAGTATAATCAACAAGCATTATTATGTTATCTGCCGACAGAGTTTTGTTTCATGTTAGAAATTACAATTTTAATGTACGCCATCTATTAGTTATTGCGGTATTAGTTATTGCATTTACAACAGCTTTCATAATGCGTTCTTATCCGATAAAGTATGGATTTTATCTAAATGAATTCGATCCGTATTTTGATTACAGAGCAACTAAGTATATTGTAGATAATGGCCTGGATGCATATCTTAAGTGGCATGATAATATGTCATGGTATCCTGAAGGTCGAAACATACCGGAGACATCACAAGTTGGATTACATATAACAGCGGCTTATCTTTACAAGATCTTTGGAGGAAATAGTTCCATTTTAGATTTTACAATATTATTACCTGTTGTCGTAGGATCATTGACCACAATTGTTGTATTTGCGTTGGTAAGGTCACTGGGTGGAACCACAGCAGGTCTCTTTTCTGCATTACTAATTGCTTTTACTCCTGCTATTATTCAGCGTGGAAACTTAGGTTGGTTCAAATCCGAACCTCTTGGTCTGTTCTTTGCACTGTTGGCACTGTACTTACTAATTTCTGCATTGAAACATAAGCCCAAGATTGCTATTGTAAAAGCGATAGTAGGAGGATTATTATTAGGTCTTGCCAATGCATCATGGGGCGGGATTCAATATTTTAGTATCCCAATTTCATTATACTTTTTTGCAGTAACTTTTTTGCGAAATGATATCAAGGTACCCTTAATTGTTGCAATTTTGTTCACGGTTGCTACCATACTATCCGCCGGTTTGTCTCCAAGACCAGGTCTTTCATTTGTATTTGGACTTCCAGGTATTGCCCTCATAGGAGGAACGATATTTTTGATTATATCATCTATTGTGAGGAAATTAAGTTCATCGAATACTTTCCTAAGAAATAATTGGATCTTGCTTGGAGCTTTTTTTGCAATTGGCATAGGAATAATTCTATCTGGAAGTTTTCATGGATCCTCATTCAGATATCTAAATGCAGTTAATCCATTTCTTTCTTCTCAAAATCCCCTGGTAGAATCCGTCGCTGAGCATTTCACTCCAACTTTGGTAGAATATTTCACGGACTATTCAATTCTGATAATGTTTGCTGGATTTGGGGCTCTTATGGCATTTAGACACAGAAATGACATGTCCATTTTTTCATTAATCATCGGAATTACTGGAGTGTACGTGAGTGCAACATTTGCTAGATTACTTGTATTCTCATCAATCGGAATCATTCTCTTATCTGGATTGGGCCTGTATGAAATAACTAGTAGTATAATCAACTATAAGGCATCATCAGAAACCTCGCATAAGAAGAAGAAAAGAACAGAACGCGAAAAAATTTCTCACATGGATAAATCAATAAAAATTGTATATTCAATTATACTTGTTTTTTTAATTTCAATTCCTGTCCTGGATAATGGTGGTATATTATTCCCACAAAATTCAAATTGGTTGAGTTCCGCCGATATTCCTCCTTCTATTGCAAATGGCGGTACTGGATTTAGAATCAAGACTGATGATTGGATAAGCGCATTAGATTGGATCTCCGCCAATACATCTTCCAATTCAGTAATTGCATCGTGGTGGGATTATGGTTACTGGATAACAACATTAGGAAATAGAACTAGTTTAGCCGATAATGCTACAATAAACCAAACACGTATCGCAACGATTGCAAAGATGTTTATGGATCAAACCGAAAACGGCCTTAAGGTTGCAAAAGATCTAAAGTCTGACTATATAGTAGTATACATTGTTGGACAGAGATTTAGTGGTATTAATGGTAGTGAGCTGTATGTTTTAGGTAACGGTGGAGATGAAAGCAAAAAACAGTGGTTTATACGAATAGGAGGATTTGATGAAAATAAATATCTTGAACAAGATGGTTTTACCCCAACACCATTCTTTTGGAATAGTACGTTACTTGGACAATTGATACCTTTCACACCTGTGTCCTATATAGTAAATGGCGCTCCGACAAGTCAATATCAACAAGGCGCAACTGCACTTTATACAAAAGACATCAAATACCCAGAAAATGGTAAGGCAGATCAACCACTAAAATTGGTTTATTCGTCAGCCAGCTTCAAGAGTAATAGACCAGGTCTATTCTTTGCGGTATTAATTTATCAAGTAAACCATAATTATATACCTAAAACGACTTCGGATCCATATAAGGAGATAATCGATAAAGAGAAATTTTCAATAAACACCACCAAGTCTAATACTGATATGAAATCAACTAATGAATCTAAATTAGCAGTTATAGATACAACTCAGGGACCTATAACTATTGAATTCTTTCCAGATGTAGCTCCAATGCATGTCTCAAATTTTGAGAAACTTGCAGATTCGGGATTCTACAATGGCACTGTATTCCATAGAATTGTCAAAGGATTTGTAATTCAAGGAGGAGATCCAAATACAAAAAATAACACAAACAAGGCCGCTTGGGGAACAGGCGATCCTGGTTATAAGATCAAAGCAGAATTTAGTAACATACCACACAATAGAGGAATAGTTTCAATGGCCAGATCCTCAGATCCAGATAGTGCGGGTTCACAGTTCTTTATTGTTTTAAATGACTCCAGATTTTTGGACAAACAATATACGGTATTTGGGAGAGTCATAAATGGGATGGACGTTGTTGATAAAATTGCTGCATTACCAACAATTCAAAATGATCAGCCGCAAGATCCAAATATGGCTAAAATACTTTCTATAAAGATAGTAGATAGAAATTCGACAGAGTTGAAAAGCTGAACAATTGATAAAATAATAATAGAGTAAGTTTTATCTTATTAATGCAGCGTAAATGAAGGGTAACAATGTGGTTGCCTCTCCATGTATTGTAGTCTGCTTTGCTTTTCCCTTTACCTTCCCCCAAGATATTGCTTCTGCAATCAAGGCGCCACTCAAACTACCATCCCATTCAGAAGCTGTTGTTATAGATACTGCATAGTCCAGTCCTCCTCTAAACTGATTCCACCATAATGTATGATGTTTAGAAATTCCGCCCCCGATAATGAAAGCACCAGTTTTATTTGCCTCATAAACTAAGTCTGATAACCTGGTTTCATCCAATAGTATATTTATATTAAAGTTCTTATGTTTCTGATAAAAGAACCATATTTGACTTCCAACTCCACCATCTACAATACCTGGAACTATGACTGGAATATCATTCTTATACGCCCAGTACAAAAACGAAGTCTCATCTAGAGTACTCCCTATTTTCTTTGTTATTTCAAAGGTCGAAACACTCTGTAACCCTCTCTGGTACAGTTCGTTTAGACAATCCTGTACTTTTTTTTCAATAACAGGGCCATAGTTATTTTGCGGTACTAGAACATTTCCCAATCTATGAATATTCTTTTTATAAAGCAATTTATCATCCATCCGAAAGTCTCCAGAATAGTATTTTGTACTTGTTCTTGCAATATCATGGTCCAATGCACCACAGGTCGTAATAACGCAGTCAAACATCTTGCGTTTTAACATATCCTTGATTATACCTCTAGCTCCAGTGGAGATTATTGATCCTACAAATGACAAGAATTTGGTACAGTTCTTGTCCCTTGTCATCGTACGAATTATATTTATTCCATCCCAAAGATTTTTAGATTCAAAACCACCAGAATATGCCATACCATCAACTAGTAAAGATATGGAATTTGAGTTAATTTTGTAATCGCGTACTGAATCACTCAAAATATTCTTGTGTAATCTCTTTATTCTTTTTGGCTTCAACTTCCTACAGTTTAATTCCTAACTATATATTATTTTTATCTGTTGCATAGGAAAAACTATCCAATAATATATACTATTATGCATTGAATACTCTTTTCTCAATAGAGATAGGATATTCGTACTAATATCGGGCTCCAATTATTAGTCACATTATTATAATAATAATTTGGTATATTCTCAGATGCGCGTAAGATATTGGCGTTTAGGTGTTAATGACCTTCTAAGTTCATCGTACCCTATCGAAAGGGCTAATCATTGGGAGATTAAATGTCTACAAGGAGAATATGAACACTTTGGAGTTTTCTGGTTTAGGTATGGAACTCCTTTTGACAAGGAATTAATAAATGGAATATGTTTCTATTATAATGACATACCGCAAGAAAAAGTTCAAGCATTATTAGATTTTCTGCAAGAAAAATACGGTGGCAAGGCATTATTTAGGCAAAGTCGAGTTTTTCTTCAAGGTTCTAGAGAATTCAGTGATAAAGAGGAAATAGCTAATCTTGCAAATGAAATCAGTATTAAATTCAATGGGCCTATAGAAATTACTCTAGAATTTGAGAAAGTAACTCCAGAAGAACAGGAAAAAAATGCATTTAATTTTCCCTCAGGTAAGGCACTTCCAATCGCTGGGACAGACTAGTACAAAGAAAAACAAGATGCTGAAGTCAGATTGAGAATATTATATTCTAATTAGCTCTAGTATTATCCTCTAGTATGGATTTTATTTTCTCTCTTAACTTGGAGATACTGACTGGCTTGCTAATAAAATGAGTAACATTGACCGAAGGAATAACTTTGCTGAATTCTTCCTTGTTAATTTCAAAAGCAGTGATGAATGCAATCTTCATATTAGGATCATTTTCCTTTATACGCCTATATAGATCAAATCCATTTATTTTGGGCATTCGAATGTCGGTTATTACAAGATCGTAATATTTTGGAGGATGATTCTGAAAGTTATTTATGGCCTCATCACCTTTTGAAAATGTTTCAACCCTAAAATCATTTTTTGACTCTAATCCTCTTTTTATGACCGAAAGGATATCAGATTCATCGTCCACAATCATTATCCGTGGTGGCGGATTATTTTTTTTACTTTCCGTCATATGTCAAATTTTGATATAATTATCATATATAATAAGTGTTTACGCATAATTTAGCAAAATCATCTTGTCATATTTCGAATTAGAAATTTTAAGTAATAGGTAAAAATTGTATTTCTCATAGATAGAACTCTCATTTTGAGAAAATTGATATATCGAAAAAAATAACGACATAAAAATGACTGAAAATTCAAACTGGTTAAGCCTCTTACAAGAGTCTAAGATTAAGGAATTCAACGAATGGAGAATGGCCAACATCTTCGTAAAAATTGATTTGAGTGGAATGGATTTTTCAGGAAAGGATCTTTCAAACGCGTTTCTAAACGCCATCAAGTGTAACCGAACAAATTTGTCAAGATGCAATTTACAAAAGGCCAATTTTGCCCAATCTGAAGTTATGGATTCAAACTTTGAAAGTGCGGATTTGACAGATGCAATTTTTATTTACGGAAATTTGAAAAATGGCAAGTTTATGAATGCTAATCTAACTGGAACAAACTTTATGTGGTCAGATTTGAGAGATTGCGATTTCCGCGGATCTAAATTTAGAAAAACGATCTTTGTTGAAGCCAAATTACAAAATGCAAAATTGGATCCATTAGATAATGAGTCTGTATATCTTAAATTTGCAAGGTTAGAATAAAAAATCTATTTAAAGTCTAATTTGAAATAATATACTGGATATGAGGAAACTCCAATAGATTAATACGAATGGAGCCTCTAGATAAATTGGTTGGAAGTAGATAAGGTACGAACTTTAAAGTTACTAAGTAAATGGTCTTTAAATCGGGTCGTAGGTAAACGAAGGCCACTAGTGGCTGTTTTCAGTTTGACCCATTATTGTAATTTTTATTGTCCTATGTGTCCGTTTGGTGATTCCAATAAAGAAGGTCAATTAAAACTTGTAAATGAAAAGGACCTTACTACAGAACAATGGAAAAGTATTTTCGATAAAGTCTCAGAATATTGCGTCTGGTCTATAATTGAAGGTGGAGAACCAACAAGTCGACCCGATTTTATGGATCTTGTAAGTTATCTTTATAGTATTAATATGCCCACTTCATTGATTACAAACTGTTCACTTTTACACACTGTAAATCTTGAAAAACTAAGACAATACATCCAATTTATTACTTGTAGTATTGACTCTGTTTATGAAGAACCGTATTGTAAAGTACGAGGTGTATCAAGCAAGACCTTTCATAAAGTTATGGAAAACATTGCACTCCTCAATCAAAGTAACATTTCACACTATTTCAATAGTGTAATTACAAAATTTAACACAAATGAATTTATTGATCAAAGTTATTTTGACAAAGCTAAAGAACTTGGTTCAAACGCAGTTTCCTTAACTTTTGTAGAAGACAGAGCTGATGTATCGTACTCGTTATTGCCAGATAGAAAAACTATGATTAAAGTTTGTGAAAGCATTTTGGATTATGGGAAAAAAAATACTTTTCCTAAAATCATGATCCCACCAGAGTATTTTGAACAAATTATCAAGTATGGCCGTACTACTTTCGATGAGTGCGGAGTATGGAAGAGCACTTTTGTTAACGCGGATGGTACTGTAATGGTACCCTGTTGGAAATTTAACAAGTCAGAGAACACCTATAATTTGCTCGAACAAGGTATCGAAGAAATCTGGAGCGCACCTCAATGGGATATAGCTAGAACGTGCCACGACTGTCAAGTACTTGGATGTATATGGTATTCTTCTCAACCCATTACGACTTTTGCAAAAAACTATATGAATGGCTTATCAAGGATAATCAATCAACATAAACCAGATTTACTCGGCTGATTAATTAACTCAAGTTTTATGATACAAACTATCACTTAAACACATCATATTTATCTACAAGATTTGTTTTACGCGTATATTCAAATTATCATCATCATGATACAATTCTCCTATGGCTTTGAATTCTCTTCCTTTTCTTATTAACTCTCTTGGGCCACCATAATCATAGTGGTGCAATCTAGCATGCCATTCACCATTCACCAGTACAAGTGCTTTACCCATTACCACCTTTTCAATTTCAATGTTGTAAATCTGTCCTCGAATTTTTGCTACGTTATCAGAAATAATTACCTTCCTACCAATAATTTTTATTTTTTTCAATTTTTTGAGCATTTTTAGTGCTGCGTCTGTAAGTTCATCGTTTACTCCAGGTACATTATGAAGAGTTTCAATCTTTAATCCGTTGTTTCCATGAATAGTTACAACAGAATATATCTTCCTTGCAGTTCGTTCTACTTGTCTCTTAAATTGTACCATAGTGTGATCGTCTGAGGAATATAAAATTTTATTATGCAAAATTTTATTTTTACTGGACGATAGTGACTCTATCTTTGTTCTTTCCTCAAATTTGTCCAAAAATGAATTAAGAGAATCAATTTCATATTTGGTCATAGGATCCGGTTTTACGATCATTCTATTAACCGGTTTGAAATTGAGATATGCATTAGTGGATAAAAGAACCGATTTCATTTTATGGATTTTCTTTCTACTAACGTCGAGATATCGTTGATCAATTGTATCCTTTGCTGCTAGAATTATTACAGAACCAATATTTTTTCTTCCGGTTCTTCCTCTTCTTTGAATATGCCTAATTTCAGTCGGTACTGGTTCATAAAATACAACAAGGTCAACCTCTGGAATATCAAGTCCCTCTTCTGCAATAGAAGTTGCCACTAAAACATTAAAGTCTCCTTCCTTAAAATATTCCAATATAGAGTTCTGTTCTTCCTGCTTCATACCAGGATCACCTTGTTTCTCAGATTGACCTACAAACCTTGATGCCTTGATCTTGCTTTTATTCAGTAACTCAACTATATGTTGTGCAGTGTCTCGATATTGAGTAAAGACAAGCACTCGAGATTTTTTTTCTGAAGCACTATCGGTCAAATTACTATTCCCATTCAAATTAGATTGAGAATCAAATCTTTCTTTTAGGATTTTAATAAGATATTCAATCTTTGGATGCTCAATTTTCAATTGTTCAATCAACCCTTTTACTTCTTTTATTCTATGATCCTTTAGTAACAATTTGTGACTCCTGCTTTCTTCTAATTGCGTTCTGTTCAAAAAAATCCAAAGAGAATAAAATCCTTGACTTTCCATTAATTCAATGCAATGCATTAGTGATAGGGCAATTGATTGTTGCATTAACGCAAAGTATAATGATGGTCGTTCTTTTTCTAACCTAACGTTCAAGCTATATCTCAGCTGTTCACCAAGAAAAATCAGATCTCTCTTGAAAATCCATCTTGAATTCTTTTTTATGATATTTCTGGTGACTAACCAATCTAATTTTTCTTCTAACATCGTCTTCAAAATCGATTTAACATAGTGATACTCTGAAGGAAGATCGAACCATTTCCATTTCACATCTATGGGATTAATGTATCGTTTTACATCAGCATCTTCCTCAGTCTTATATTCTAAATGTTCAATAAACAAATTATTACAAATCTCTTGAATTTTGTTTTTTTCCGACCCAGGGCTAGCAGTTAATCCGAGAATTATCGGATGGGTACAATGTTGCATATATTGTTCTGCTATGAAGGTATATGCGTAATCTTTCACTGCACGATGTGCTTCATCAAATACTATCAAAAAAAAATCTTTCAGCGAAAGTCTCTTCTCTATGATGTCGTTTTTTACTAATTCTGGCGTCGAGAAAACAAGTCTTATCGCTTTTTTATTCCACACAATCGTTCTTGCATGCGGAGGTATTTTTCCCGTTACCATAGCAATCTGATCGTCAAGTAATTTTATGCATGATACAAATGAATTCCTGTGTTGATTCACAAGTGGTCTTGTCGGTGCTAAGATCAGAATTCTCTTCTCTCTGTTATTATAGAGTGTATTAATGCATACAAGTAAAGAGATGATTGTCTTACCCAATGCGGTAGGGAGAATTACCATAGTATTCTTAGTCATGGCAGAATTAGCAATCATTTTCTGATATTCTCTATATTGTAGAATATTTCTCCTAAGAAGTGGGTGATTGAAGTAAGTTGTTTGTTCATTCAAAGACA
>JAATVL010000306.1 GCA_014523525.1 Nitrososphaerales archaeon TH703
TGTAACAAATATCTCCGATTATTAAAATTAGTAATGATTAAAAATGGGCCGGTCATAAAAATTGAGGTTTTTTTAATGCCATTTCTTTGATCCTCATTCCTTTTATCAGATCTCATACACGTCAGTTTCACTAGATAGAGGCTTGGTCTTTTTTTCGGGATTTACTTCATCTATACTTGTGGCAAGTTGAACAATTTTTGCATTTGTCAGAATATTGCTTATTTGTTCCAATTCAGAACGAGATTTAATTAATATTCCACGTTTTTTTGTTGCTATTCCTGACGTATCAACCGGATTAATTTCAATAGCTATGTATGCAGGTCTGCTTTTGTATTCGGGCAGTTTAATTAAAAATACTCCTGGTATACTGGTTGCTTTCCTCTCCCAATCCTTACCTTCTTTTAAAAATTGAGATAGCCTTTCATCTACCATGCATTATTAATCTATGCGGCTATTTTTAAAACCTACGATACTATCTAAGACTACATTACAGAGGCTACTATAAGGAATTTCCATCTTAAAAATCAGAATATCGATTTTTTCCGGTCGTTGAACCTTCTCGTTCTTGAATCGTCCCTAATCATGGTGAATATTCTATCGTACTTTATGTATTATTGATTATTTCTGACCAACCCAAGTCCTCAAAATTGAAAATCCAATATCCAAAATTCATAGGTACAGTGTTTCTAGATTATAATTTATTCAGAAAACTATGATAATAATTCCTTTTTTAGAGCGAATCTTATTTTACTACCAAGTAATAACAAATTTATTAATCTTGCAATGGAAAGAATTTCCTAGAATTAATATTTTGAACAGCCAACGTAGAATGATTCTACAGTATGCTGTTAATTGAAGAGCTGTCCTTTAACTTACAAAAAATTTCGTATGCAACAGTATATTACCAACTTTTAAAGTGGAAATTCAATAGACGTGCTATCCAATTCAAGTATAGGAATATAAATCGAATGTGTATCATTTCCTATCTTTTCCGCAAAGTTGTGTTCTCCCGTTAATTGCCTCAATTCAATGAATTTCTTACTTGGTTTTTCCTTTTCAACTATGTAGTGAACTAATGCTCCACCCAGCGCTCCCGTTTCAATAAAGAGAATTTCTTTTCCCTTATGCGTTAAGTGATAAAGCATAGGAGTTAATCCTAAGGCAGACTGAGAAGAAAATAATATCACTTTTAGCATGTCGCCCAGGTTCTTGTATTTCAGAAATGTAATTGACGAGTCATCTTTTGTCATATCAAAGATACAAAAGATACTTGAATTTCATTGTATCGTTTTGTACTGATGCCAAATGCAAAATTTTGCCACTTGATAATTATGATTAAGAATAGCACGGAGTTGCATAATGGATATAAACAGAGAATGGCTGCCAATCACATATTTGAAAGGAACAAGTGGATAATCTCTGGGAAAATACCAATAGTGAAATAGAATTTGTGTTACAAGAGATAACTCGAATTAAATTACTATAGTTCAAATATAGGATTATTCATAATAGGATAAAGTTAAGGAAATGATCGAAAGGAAAGTATTGCTGGCAGTCTCATTTTTGGTTTTGATTGTAATTATCTCTTATGAAACTTTTAGTTCTTCTACCAACTTTGTGTCAGCACAAATACCGACAAATGAAAACTCTACCACCCAAGGTTCCTTGTCTCTTCCAGATCTCTTTACAAAGGTTCAAAAATCAGTAGTACAAGTGACTGAGCGTGATAATTCTAACGAACTCGGATCGCGATTAGGCTCGGGGTTTGTCTACGATAAAGATGGTCATGTAATCACAAATTATCATGTCGTAACTCCAGGCACCAATAATAACAATGAATTGCAAGTTACTTTTCTAGACGGTAATGTTTATCCTGCAGACCTTGTCGGTGTGGATCAATTTGCAGATTTGGCTGTCATTAAGGTGAAAAATATTTCATCAGATAAATTAGCACCACTTCCTCTGGCCAATTCATCTTCTTTAAGGATTGGTGAATCGGTTGTTGCAATTGGAAATCCATTTGGACTTCCGGGTTCAATGACACAAGGAATAGTAAGTGGTTTGGGTAGGTTATTGCCATCAAATGAGAATCAAGATAATCTTGCTGTAGCAGGATCGTCATTTTCGATCCCAAATATTATACAAACGGACGCTGCTATTAACCCCGGAAATTCAGGAGGTCCGCTCATTGATACCCAAGGTAGAGTAGCTGGAATAAATACGGCAATTTATTCGAATACTGGAGTCTATTCTGGAGTTGGTTTTGCTATCCCATCTAACACCATTAGTAAAATTGCAACTTCCCTTATCCAAAACGGTTCATACCATCATCCATACATTGGAATAGTTGGTATTAGTCTTAGTCCAGATTTATCCAAACA
Organism: Nitrososphaerales archaeon TH703; assembly: GCA_014523525.1. GTDB lineage: Archaea > Thermoproteota > Nitrososphaeria > Nitrososphaerales > Nitrososphaeraceae > TA-21. The sequence goes on from JAATVL010000306.1 coordinate 2,382, forward strand.
GGCTGGATTGAATCAGACCAAAGGATTTCTAATAACTAGTATCGCGAAAGGTGGTCCGGCAGACAAATCTGGTTTACGAATGGGATCAACTACAACTACGTATAACGGAAGAGATGTCGATGTTGGAGGTGATATTATATTAAAAATTGATAACAGAGAAGTATCGAAGATTGACGATATCCTAGCATATCTTGAAACTCAGAAACATGTTGGAGATAAAGTACATCTTACTATTCTCAGAGATAACGCAATTAAGGAATTGGACCTAACACTAGGAGATAGGCCCAGCCCAGCTAAATTAGATTCATCAAATGATTTTTCTAACAGACTCCCACCCCAAAATGATAATAGTAAAAATCAGGAAGAACTGTATAACAAATGTCTTGATGTTGCCGGAAAAAGTTTCTGTGACTTTTTTTTCAAGAGATAATGTTACTAGATAAAAAGATGATGTAGTAAATATATCCAAATTTTTTAACGTTCGAAAATTTATTTAGCACTTATGAATTATCCAGGTTTTTCTGATTTTATATACCATTTTCCGGAACGCATTCCTAATACAATAGTTCCAATATAGTTACCTTTCTTGTAAACTTTACCAAATTCTTTTCCAAAACCAAAGAATGAAATCAAGAGATTATCTTTTTGATGGTAACCTGATTCTATAACTTTCATACTCAATTTGGTACTTGCTTTAATAATTATCTTGCGTGCATCGGACCAATTACCTCTCCATGAGATGATTTCAAAATCTCCAAAATTTTTTGATGAAATCTGGTAACCTTCAAGCTTCGCCTTAAATTCCATTTTTTTCTCCTTGGAGTATGAATTCATCCATTCTACGGCTCTATGCCCCATTCCATTTTCGACTCCGAAATTGTCTGTACCGGCCATGTACCAAATTTTTTGAAATTAATAATTTTAATCTTTTTAAAAGTCATTAATTCACAATTTAAAATCATTGGGTGGTTAACCAAAAAATTCAAAAATTGGCTGTCAATTTCTTCACGCTATCAACATAGCATGAAGATCTCCAGCTTCCTTTAGTATGTATGAGACTGAAAATTCCTAACTTCAAGATGCCAAAAACGAATGATTTAAGTAAACTTATGCAGATTAATTCAATATGTCCAAGGAAGTTAATATTGGTCACAGTCCTAATCATTTCATAGTACTCGATGCAATATCAAGAGGGATGAATAATATTGACAAGATATCACGAGTGGCTAAATTATCCAAGTCTGAAGTTGAACTAATAGTAAATGATCTTGTTTTTCAGAGATTGGTAATAGGTAATGAAAAGAGAGGATTCTTAGGTAGAAAAAAAATCGAATTAAAAATAACAGAGACGGGCACGAGTCTTCTTGACAATAAGAAGAAAGAATTACAAGATAAGGTTCAAAAAATGCATCAATACTATAATAATGGAGACAAATCACAACTGGATTCGTTTATGGTTTCAAATAGAGCATGGATGCCGATGATGCTTTTTGCGGGAATAATGGATATCCTGTTTTTCACTTCCATGATGTCTTTAATGGGTCTAGCATTAAATCCTATGGAAAGCTCGCTTACTGATAGTGGGGCCGGCGCAGATAATAGTGGCAATGCAGACAATACTTCTGCAGATAGTGACAGTAATTCAGATAGTTCGGGTGTAGATTCTCAAGATGCAGGAAGTGACGGTGGCGGATTTGACGGTGGCGGATTTGACGGTGGCGGATTTGACGGTGGCGGATTTGGTTTTTAGTCGTGAAATAATCTCTTAGCCTTGATAAAATGATGAAGAAATAAAGCATGGAAGTATGGTTATAGTAAATAGTCAAGCCCCAACGGACATCTAATAATTTTTAAAGAATAACAATAGTAACTAAAGCTCAGTTTTAGTTTGTTATTGTTTTTTCTCAGAAGTATTAGACGTCTTGTTATATCTTAGGAGAGTCTCGACAATCCAAATTACGTCATCCTTAGTTTTGGCAAGATGTGCGATCTTTATACAGTCCCTTATATCCTTAGATCTCATATTGTGCCATACCTGGGTAGCGACTTCATTTGCGATATCCTTTGCAATACCTTCTTGACCCAGCATGTGAATTGATATATCCAGAAAATTTTCAAATTTGTATTGTTTGAAATGTAACACCAGGAATCTCGAAAGCAAGGGAGTGAGCATGTGATTAGTTTCATTTGTAGTAGCAAAGACCCATGTCTTGACTTGTGTATTTCTTGTCTTCATGTGTTTTGTTTCTGCTATTATTCCTGTTTCCATGAGACTAAGGAGAACTGTCTGATCTCTGATTGACATATGTTCAATCTCATCAATAATCAAATATCTCGGACGCTTTTCAAATAAATAGTCGAGCATCCCAGATTTGGTACTATGTGTACCCAGCGTAAAATAAGAACGTTCAAGTTTCATGCATCCTAGCATGAACAACGTTTTTGCTGATGCAGGTGGACCAACGAGCAAAATATGAATTGGTCTTTGTGATTCAAATGATAAGAAAAATAATTTTTTGATATCATCGTACCCTATAATGTTATCAAATAGGCCATATTGCAAAGCAGATTTATTTGTAGTAACTTTTGTATTTCTCTTCGCAGTTACATCCATTTCAATAGACATTCCCTTCACGGTACTTTTGAATTACGTGATAATAGGCTTTCCTACGAAAACATGATGTCTAATTACTTTAATTTAGTAGACGAAAATTAATAGATTTCAAATTTGATATGGTTGATATGACTTGTTTATCAATACCATCCAATCTTCATCTTGAAACTTATATAGATAAATAGCAAATATTTGACTAGAACATAGAATTTATTTTTGGTAAACTTCCTTAATCTCATAACACGGTATTTAATAAATGACATAAGTGCTAACTATTAGTACCTACTATTTATTGTTCCTTATTAATAGATAGATAAATTAAGGTCAACTTCAATTATCCAAAATAGTAATAACTTCTCAATTATCCTTAAAACATCCGTGTGTAGGGCCATGATTATTGGTCTGGTAAAAATCACCTTAACTAGGTAAATTATTATAGACATTATTAACCATCAAATCATTAATGCTTCGTGGCAAGAACCGCAAAAATAATGGGAAATTAAGGAATCGATCAAATGATCTTCTGACTGTAGAATGGAAAAATAATCAAGTCGTAATGATTGATCAAACAAAGTTGCCAGGTAAACTAGTATATGTTAGATACAAGAAATATGAGGACGTTGCTAGGGCTATAGAACGATTGATTGTTAGAGGAGCTCCTGCTATTGGTGTTGCGGCCGCATTTGGAATGTCGTTGGCTGCAATTTCGAGCAAGGCAAAAGCTCCTAAAGCTTTACTCAGAGACCTTGAAATTGCCTACGACAGATTGAAAACAACTAGACCTACTGCCGTTAATTTGGTTTGGGCACTTGACCAAATAATGAATGTAGCAGCTTCAAAGAATAATGTTGAAGAAATCAAAAAATCAATTATACTTTCCTCTCTAAAAATGGCAACAGACGATATAACAACAAATAAGAAATTAGGAATGAATGGAGCCGAGATGATACGGAGCGATGAGGTAATATTAACACATTGTAATGCAGGTTCGCTGGCAACCGTTACATACGGTACAGCACTAGGTGTACTTAGAGCAGCAAACGATATGGGCAAGAAGATACGCGTTATTGCAACTGAAACAAGACCCGTGATGCAAGGCTCTCGATTAACTGCATTTGAGCTAGATCACTATGGAATTGATTTTAGTTTGATCCCTGATACTGCCGTAGGACATCTAATGTCTAAGGGTATAATCGATCGTGTGATAGTTGGTGCAGATAGAATATTGAAAACTGGACATGTTTACAATAAAATTGGCACCTACCAGATTGCTGCACTTGCAAAGAGGCACGAGATTCCTTTTTATGTCGCAGCTCCTAATTCCACTTTTGATTTAACAAGTAATGTGAATGAAGTAGTCATTGAAGAAAGAAACAAAAATGAATTAATGAAAATAGGAAACAAGTTACTTGCTCCAAAAGGCATCAAAGTTTTTAATCCGGCGTTTGATGTAACGCCTCCAGAATTGATAGCAGGAATTATTACTGAAAAGGGCATCTTACGGCCACCGTACGAAGAAAGTATTGCCAAAAACTTCTAAGATATGGATAAAGTATTTAATCTCTAAGCATGTTTTTAATATTGGATGCCAGAAAGTATTAGTCAAGAACAGGTATATTCCGTATTAAAGAAATGCATGGATCCGGAGATCCCAGTCAATATAGTGGATTTAGGATTAATCTATGGTGTAATCATAAATGAATCAAACGATGTCGATGTTGAAATGACAATGACAACAAGGGGTTGTCCACTTCATGATACGCTGGTTAGTGATGTTAAGAGATATATAGGAAAAATTGATGGCGTAGGCAACATTAATGTCTCAATAGTTTGGGATCCACCCTGGAATTTAGAAAGAATAGAACCTTCGGTGAGAGAGAAACTAGGATTTGGAAAACCAAAATTGAGGTTTCAAGTTGATTATGAAAAGTACCAACCGTTGCTAAAGGGCAGGTTGGTTACTCAGGAGGATGGTTCATTAATTCTTGAAAATGAAAAAGAGCAGAGATTTATGGTCAATCAGGCAATTGTTGATTTTTGGAATAGTTGTGATGGAACAAAAACTATTACTCAGCTAGCAGATCATTTTTCATCTAAATTGGGATTACCAAGGCAGCAGGTCGAACAAGAAGTAGTTCAACTCATACAACAGTTACTTGAATCTGAATTATTAAGACCGCAACAATAAAGAAATATATATTGTGTTCCCAAAGCAGTATCGTTTCAATGATATCTACTTTTGATAAAGTGTTAGTAGAACTAGGAATGGGTGACGGTCAATTATTAGCAAAGATTCTTGAATACAGAAATAGTCCAAACACATGCTATGTAGGCATTGAGATCGATCCCAAACAAATTCAAAAGGCCCGTGATAAATTGAGAGGGAGAAATATTTACTTGATTAATGAATCTTTCGAAAACGCACTTTCATATTTTCCAGATGATTATGTAGATGAGTTTATTTTTGTGCTCCCACCACCAAGCTACATAGACAAAAGCATGGAAAGTCAATGGATCTTATTGTATCAAAACATCTACAAGAAATTGAAAGAAAAAGGAACTCTAACTATTGTTACAGAAATAATAAATGATTTGCTAGAACCCGTATCTGACATTGAATTTAGATCATGGAAGAATTGGTTAAGTTCCAAGTTCGTCACTATTGGTTTTATAATAAAAGAAATGTTTGATGATAGTCCCTGTCATTATAGCTCTCACTTTCTAGATCAATTTAAGGGAGACCGATTGAGAATAAAATTAATTACGCTAATTTTAGCAAAATCTAATTCTCAAACAATTTAACATAACTACAGTTTTTTAGGTCTTACTTCTATGTAGTAACATGACGTGATCGTCCAAACATTCTCTTGAACAAAATATTGAGTAGCAATTGGCATGATTGCATGGAATAGGGTCGACATGATTAAACTTTCTATTACAATAAGTACAAAAGGATTCTAGTTTTGTAATTTTATAGTTGGAAATAATACCTCCACAATTTCGTTTTTCTTTAAACCATTTTACATCTACATTTTGTTTCTCGGCAAAAGTCATAACTATATCATAAGCTTCATAGAAACCTTGAGCGAAAAATTCTCGATAAGATATTTTAATATTATTTTTTCTGGAATCCAAGAAAGAGACGATCCATTTTTCGTAAGGAATAATATTTTTTTCATCTACAGCTGGAACAATTTCCCTGCCCAATTGTTCATGATCTTTCAACTAATTAAATAAAGTTCTTACTTTCAAATATATGTTTTCGCTAATCAATTTAATTCAATTTTGTAGGAATATATCTATTAAAAATGATAGCTTCATGTGGACCATTGAGTGGTTTATAAGAACCTGGCATTAATTATTTCTAATTGGAAAATACCTGTGCATATTGTGGTAAATTTTTTCATGGAGAAAGTTGGCCCCACGTAGAGGGAAACTCAAACATGGGTGTTATGAAAATAGAAAATTTTTGCTGTGAAGAACACAGAAATTTATTTCTGGAATCTACGTAAGTTATTATTTTTTAATTCCCAAACATCTGACCAAGATTGTTACGCATGCCGCCCAAAAATCCTTTTCTACTCTCTTTCTTTTTGACATGTTCAAAACATTTATCACATAATGATCTAAGGTTTGAAGGTCTGTTGTCTTTCAATGACCCGTTAATGTGTTCAAAAAAGGGACCATTACTTCCTCTAAATTTAACAGAACATTTTTGACATCTATGATGTGAGCGTTCTAGTACAGTTTGTCGTATACTCAATGTTAAACTTTCATACTTCTTTTTATCAATATTTTCACTATTCCCAGTGCCAAAAAAAGACAATGTTTTGTCTACAATAAAGCCAAAAATAACTTTTGCTATCCAAATTCTTATTATATAGTTTAGGAAGGGATTGAGATGGATTGAAATATCGACCTAAAATCCGCATAATGAGTAAAATTGTAATTGTGAGATATCAAACACAAAACGCAGTTTATTTTTAAAAAATTTTCACAAAACAAGTCAAACCGTAATCTGTATTAATTAATTTTCAAAAATCTATTTTATTTCAGTTACTCGGCTATTAGTGAGAAGAATATCAAACCCTTCTAGTTGGGCGTGACCAAGTCAAATGGTATATCAAACCTTTCTAACTTGCATATCGATCCTGGCATACATACAACACCATAAACACGAACATTAACACATTCCAGATCCTTATAAGGTGTACTCTTTACACAATTGTTAATTTGCTGCCTTTCAGTATTTACCTGTGTTTTATTATCTTGCTCATTTTTGCTAGCTTCTGCCCTAGCTTCTTGTATTCCATTGAATATTACAGTGGACACTAGTGATATTGTAAGCGCTAATATCAAAATATTTGTCATACTAGCATTTTTCATTATTTTGATTTTCTATACATGATATATTAGAGGTGCGTTACAACAATTAGTAAAAAAAATGGGGATCTTGTTGCGAAATTTCTTTCTGTGAATTTATTCTATAACAAAAATTTGAAAAAGTTAAAAATAGACCTTTAAAGGCAAATATTCTAGTCAGAAATACAAAAGATGGACCGAGTGGGATTTGAACCCACGACCACCTACGTTTCCTCTGTAAATGCTACACAATTTCATTTACATGCAAGGCAGGTATTCTACCAGGCTAAACTATCGGCCCAATAAACAGAATATTTTTTTGGTTGATAATTTAAGTGCTTTTAATTAATTATCGATTAGTAAATTCCATTCCATGTTGCAACTTTTAGTTACGTGAATCCAAAACATACATCATATGCACATATGGATTGCACCAGAAGACCAAAATATGTTTCTATGAACAGGAACATTAATAAGAAAATCGAAATCAATTTCATTTTCATTCCTAATCTTTAAAGCTGAAAAATATACGAATGGTATCTTAAAAGTCTACCATAGAATAGATTGTATACTGGTTTTTTATTTTAAATATGTATTTACATAAGTCATGCCAGTGTGATTAAAATGCTAGTCTTTAGTTAATCTCGGACATGCAAAAAAGTGATGTCAACTACAGGCTACTTTTAAGATCATTTTACTCTATATTTGATAAATGATTTGTTCTCTAATTTCATGTCTCACTTATAAAAAGTGGAAAAAAATGCAGTC
>JAATVL010000307.1 GCA_014523525.1 Nitrososphaerales archaeon TH703
ATCCATAGGTCAAGGTGTGATCACTTCCATGTTTGCATCCGGGGCAGTAATGGGGTTGTTATTTGGAGGCACTATAATTCAAGACTATGGATGGCAAACTACATTTTTTACAATAATACCCATTGCAATTACTCTTTTGGCAGTAATACGACGTTTTATTAAAGTAGATGAAGAAAGCAGAACTCAACAAGAAGAAGGACGGTCTATCCAGAAAGTAGGAATTGGTAGCAAAACAGAAACCAATATTAGCACTAAATCATCTGGAAGCCAAATTGATATAAAGGGTGCAATAACGTTAGCTCTTACAGTTACTTCGTTTCTATTAGTCTTGACCTATATGGAGACAGGTAATTTGGCAAATAGTAGTAACGGCAATACTTCATATTTGTCTCTGGAAGTAGTATCTTTTCTTGTAACAGGAATAATTTCATTTATACTATTCATAATGATAGAAAGACGTGCAAAATATCCATTAATTGATCTTAGGTTGATGCTAAATAAGGCGATTTTGCCTGCAAATTTGATAATCATGATTGTTGGATTGGTCATGTTCATGGTTTTTCAAACTATACCGATTTTAGTAAGAGATCCTCAGCCTCTGGGTTTTGGAGAGGATGCTATTAAAAGTGGGGATGTACAGCTACCATTTGCTGTAGTACTTCTATTTTTTGGAGCTTCTTCAGGCTTCATAATATCGAAGTTTGGATCACTAAAACCAATGATAGCTGGTTCTGTAATTACTGCTATCAGCTTCTTTGGTTTATTGACATTCCATTCAAGTGAATTTTTGATATCAGCAAACCTTGCAATTCTCTCTATTGGACTCTCCTTAACTAGTGTTGGAGCCATGAATGTTATTATGCTTACCACACCAAAACAGTTTACAGGAATATCACTTGGTACAACTATGCTTATGAGAATTGTAGGAAGTTCAATTGGTCCTGCTCTTGCAGGAATGTATATGCAGACACACCAATCCCTATTAAATGTCAGTGGATTTATACAATCATTTCCGTCATTGATATCATTCAATATGATTTTCCTTACTGCTGCAATATTTTCAATTGTTTCAATAGGCCTAGCGATACTATTAAGGAGAAGAGTTATGAAAATGTCGGTACCAAACCTTAGTTAAAAAATAAGTCAAAAATAAGAATTAGATTTGGAAGGTAAAAATGACCCACAAACCGCGCCCGCACCGGTAAATTTTGGTACCTTCGTATGGTAGCACTTTGATGAAATAAACTTTCTATTAGTTCAATAATTTTGAATTCTCTTCACCTCTTTTTTGTTGATTCCTTTCTTCTGAAGAAGTATCATAGATGATTACCCCTCACATGTACATACACCCGCGGCATCTTACTGGAAATACTATTCTCATTTATGTTTCCTCCGCAAAGTATCTGTCTAATTAGAACAGTAAAAATAGAAATTCAGTGAAGGGTATGATATTTAACTAATACTCTCCACCCTAGTCCGATAGACACTAGGTATTTACAAGAATAAGAAAAGCTAAATACCAAGGAGTAGAACCCTATTACATGAAGGGCACTAATCGCGACGTCTTAAGACCTTTAAATTTGATACCAAATATTAGCATCAATATTCATTTTTAGATAACATACTATAATGATTATGTTACTTACAAACTACAGCAAGATTAAGTATAAGATGATAAAAAGTATCTTCCTTATTGAAAGACATAGAATTAATCTACTAACCGTGGATGTCTCCGACTGAGCGATTAACCACACCCCATCTCATTTAGATCGTTCCCTAGTTATCCGATGCAAAATCACAAGAATAATTAATGTGAAAATAGGTATTAGAAGCATCAGCGATGCGAATAACCATACATTCTTTGAGATTAAACCAAATGTTTCAATTCCCAGTACATTACTCCCTACGAACGTGATAAGCAAGACTGTTACAGGAATTATTAGTGATAAAATGGCCATGGTGAAATATTTAATTTCTGTTTTTTGGGGTCTAAAGGCCAATTGTATTGCAAATATAGTAAAGGCCATGGCTACAAAAAAAGACACAATTGATAGAACAACTTGACGTGGAGCAGATTCCTCTAGTATACTCCTTGATTTTCTCAGTTCATTAATTATGATATGTGTGTCATTGTTAGTTCCATTTTTATATAGTGGATCGTCATTGGTTACTAAAGACCGATTTATTTCTAATGACCCTTGCGTAGTTTGAAAAGGCATACTCAATAAAACTATTACAATAATTAAGATGACAGGTATGGATATGGCAAACATTATAAAAATGCTGATAGCAACACCTAGTTAATGAATTTTGTTCTTTAGAATGAAGGTGATTCCTTACTGAACGAAGTATTAGACAAAAATAATTGTAGAATCTGATTTGTTGGAGTAAACCCAAACCAATAATTAAGATGGTTCCGAAATGTTAACGATTCCCATCTCGACGTCCAAATTGAGAGTATCAAAAAAGTCGAGAAACATGCTCTCGATAAGATTGAGAAGAGAGATAAAACTAGATAATTTGAAAAACCAAGACGGAGATCGAAGATGGAAGAAAATGATTCTAAAAAATAAGATAGATAGTTTAAAGCTATTTCCCTTTACCTTTATGATCAGTTGGTGTCAGTGTCTCTATCTCCTCGATTTTTATTCTAATTCTTTTTCCAATCCATTTACTTGATAATCGTATATGTCCAGAATTTCCACATTTTTGAACTGTGAATTCAAACTCTTCCCCTAACATCTTTTTACTCATTAAACATATTGGTGTATATACATTATATATACATTATATAATTGTCAATACATTGTATATACTACAAATATGTCAGATTTCCCAACTAAAGAAAATCCGAAACTATGCGACAAAGGATGTGGACATAAAATATATCTGAGCAACAAAAATCAGAGTAGACGATATTTACCATATGACCTTGACGGAACAGTCCATGATTGTCCAAATAAACCGAGTAATGGTACAGTAGTTGCAGCTAGTACTACTACAACAAAACCAGATAACAACAAGGAAGAGAAAGTACCAACAATTAAGGAATTAGATGCAAGATTGCGAAAATTAGAATCACTTGTTTTAGGTGATTAAGAAATGACCGAGTTATCAGAAATAAAGAATAATTTCGAATCTAAATGCTCAATCAAGATAGAAACAAATAGTCGTGGATTCAATACAACAGTCCATTGTTATCAAGGTGTTACGATGCAGGAAATAGACGACACTGTAGAAAATGCCATATACACTCATAATAGAATACAATCAGAGTTGATTAAGGAAAAATGAAGAAAGAAGCTCCAAGTTTAAGGTCATTTGATAAGAGAGAGGCACAGAGAAAATCTTTGAAGGAAAAAGAAGAGGAAGAAGCCGCTGAAAACTATGAAATAGTTTCACCTAAAATTTACTATGAAGATAACGAAGTGGATATCATGCAGATATGGCTAGACTTGACAGATTTTTACGGTGTAATATACATTGGTCCTTTTGTCACTAGTGATGGCAAGAAAAGCAGTATTAGATTAAGATATACAATTGATAAATCTGAACAGGCTAAAACTTCGAATGCTTCAAAAGATGAAATTATAACTGATTGGGAAATTTCCGATATGGATAAAATTGTTGTGAAACACAATAAACTGAATAACGGTATAATTATCGAAAAAATTTTTGGTTTTAAGGACCTTCCTGGCAATAAGGTTAAAAAAAGCATGTATATACCAATGTCAAGAATACTCCATATTCTAACCAACGATAGTCCATATCACACAGATGTGATTGAAAAATAACAGGTAATAATCTCTCCAAATAGACTATTCTGTCGTTAAGTTTGACGACTGCAACCTTAATAGTTGGACTAATTATTTTAGTGACAAAGTAGTAAATGACTAGGTGCAACTATCTCATTTATTCACGTTGCACAACTTGCCAAATAAATTATGATAAAGGTAATTATGGTGATACATGCCCCGATTGTCACCGGAGACTAAGAACGATCTCTCATGGTTC
>JAATVL010000308.1 GCA_014523525.1 Nitrososphaerales archaeon TH703
GAAAGAATAAACGTGGTATCTGATTTTGATTCATCTGATGACTTTACAGCCTTTACAATTGACCACGGTGGTCCCGCTCTTCAAAAAGCCCTGGCAGGAGAGACAAACGAAAGAAGGCAACAAATAGTTAAGGCAATTAGTAAAGGTTCAGAAAAGTATGCTGACAGTACTGGAAAAGTTAGGTTCGAGAATGAAGCTATACTAATTGTTGGTAGAAAATAGAAAGGGACCATCTGCTAATTTTTGCTTATGTAGATAATCAATTGCGTTAGAAATGTCTGCAGGATTCAGAATGGGCATTTCATTGTCTAGTGTCTTCTGGATAACTTGTCAAATTTTACCCACTTTACTTCCATTGATAGATTCAGGTGGCAATTGATTCGGCATTGTAGTATTAAAACTAGTTGATTTGTTTGAGATGTTAGAATTTAGAGAACTAGAGTCGTTTGCGATGTTAGAATTTAGAGAACTAGAGTCGTTTGCGATGTTAGAATTTAGTATAGTGTCATTAGATGGAATATTCATTGTTGTGTTACCTGTCTGACTTGAGTTAGAATTTGTAGACATGTTGGATGCTCCAGTTAAATCAGTGGTTACAGAAGAAATTGGTTCCCATGTACTCCTAGAAGGTAGCTCTCCTAATACACCGTAATTTGCTGGCTGTATGTCCAGACCTGATATTATAATAGTCATAATTACCAGAACTGTACAAGGTAAAGCGTACCTATTCACAGCAATATATTTTAGAACTAGTCCTATAAAGGTTACCAAATAAAGTAATTTATTCATTAAAATCGGCATTAAAAAAATTGGGAAGGACTTGTAGATTGTTATGAACTGCCTCCTAGCTTAATTGGTTACCCCTTCTGGCAAGTGGCACTTACACCACTCGGTATGCCTTTTCTACATTCTTCTTTATTGTCGAAGCACATGCCTGCTCCGCCTACTTTCCAACACCATTCGCGGGGAGGATTTGCTTGAACTGGATTTGGAATAACAATTGAAACCATCGCTGCTAAGAGGAGCGACGCTATTATCAGATGATTTATCTGTCCCATCGTGTAGAAGATTCTTATAGTAGAATATTTAAGTTTTGCAATATAAGATCCGATAAATGATATGTCTCCCTCTCAGTGAAGCACTTGCTATAATAAATCCTCATATTGCTAATTCAATCTATGAGCATAGAACAAACATTACAGAAAGAAGTCGAAAAATCTAAAATATGGGTCGAAATAGAAAATGAGTATACTACTTACAAAAGAGATCTGGCGAAAATAATTGAATTGATAAATCTGTTGTAATATTCGAAACAGTTTATTTTTGTTTGGTAATGCTGAAATGATCTTTTTTATTCATATCCGTATTTTCATAGAACGTACCCAATAAGGTCAGTTCTTTTTTAGAACTTGCTATATCGACATTTAGAAATCCATGACTCTCGAACTGTTCTGCAATATAAGGAGCCTTTCCGGTGAAGTTGTGTAGTTCTGCTCCTCCTGTTCCTACTGTAAGAAATATAGTGCCATTTGGATTTTTATATAGAGTATTTTCTTTATTAACAATTTCAGGGTGGAACAATGGTAGGTATGAGGTTTCGTTATATCTTAGTGGAAACGTTCTTTGATAATTGTGGCTATGTGCTTGCAGTACTATGTCAACTCCGTACTCATCAAAAAGGCGATGATATGTGTCGGGTAACTCACGTTGTCCCGAATGCGAAGTAACGGAAGAGTAGAAGGGTCTGAATGAGTATACTATGATCCAATCAATGCTTTTGTTATTATGAGCCTTCATTAGATCCTCCTCGACAAAGTTATATTGTTCCGAGCCATTTTGATAGGGAATAACAGAATTTTTAGCAGTAGTCATCGCCAAAAAGTGTACATTTTGGTAATTAAATGAATAAAAGGGCTTTGTCATACTGAAATGCCGTAGATAATCGTTATATTTTATCATCTTTTTCGTCAAGTCATGGTCTCCAAGCGCTATTTTGACTGTTCCATCGGTCTCTAATAAGGTAATAGAATTTATCCAGCAGAAAGCAGATTTATCATATGAAAGATCTCCTAACGCTATAGTAAGTTCAGGACTTTTCTTGATCATGCCTTTAATTGTTCTATTAGGCTCATCCCCACATCCAAAGTCACCGGCAGTAACAAAATTAAATTTTTGAAAGTTTTTTGACTTAAAAGGGTCATCTTCCACACCCTCGGCATAACATAGGAAATACAGACCAGAAAGTAAAAAGAAAATAAAACAGAAAGCCAGTAGGAAGAACGCAGTATACTCTTTTGCTAATTGTCCTACGATATTATGATAACGCATTTTTCATTAGAGAATTTAACCTCGAATGATGCTTTATTTAAGATTTCTGATCTGTAATATGCTTCATAATTAAAACTTCATATAACATATAACAAAAAAATAAAAAAATAAAATGTATTTCTGTTCACTCAAATATAATGTCAGTTTCTTGATGCGATATATACTAATATGATTATTGATATTTTACAATATAATGGATGTAACATACAATTTTTCAAATAAAGTTGTTTTGATCACAGGAGGAACGGGAGCTCTTGGAAGGACATTGGTAAAAAAATTTATAGATTCTGGTGCAAGAACTATTTCGTCTTATCTTAATGAGAAAGAAGCAGAGAAACTAAAAACGGCAAATCATAAAGTTGAACTTATCAAATTGGATATTACAAAAGAAGAACAGATACTCAAAGTAATACCAATACTAGTTGAAAGATTCGGTACGATAGATGTACTAGTTAACTTAGTCGGAGGTTATTTGGGAGGGAAAAACATTACGGTACTTGGAGAAAATGATTGGGACGCAATGATGGGTCTAAATCTAAAATCTGCATTTTTGATAAGTAAGCATGTGATCCCCGTTATGAAATCTGGAAAAGGTGGAAATATTGTCCATATATCGTCGAGAACTGGATTAAAATCGGATGGCTATGATTCTGCATATGCCGCATCTAAGGCGGGATTGATAAGGTTTGTAGAATCAACATCGCAGGAATTCAAAGAAAATAACATTAATGTAAACTGCATTTTACCTACAATAATCGACACTGAGGCAAACAGACGGGCGATGCCAAATGCGGACTTTAACAAGTGGTTATTGAAAGAAGATCTGGCTAATGTCGTTTTATTCCTCTGTTCTCCGGATTCTAAGGTGATTAATGGGGCAGCCATTCCTACATACGGATTGTCATGAATAACCAATTCGTACTGAGCGGTAGGGTCGAGGTCGAGTAGCTTACATCCTTGTGCAAATTGAGATAGTTGAACTAATGATTAATCATTTAAAATTAGCCTGGCAAAATAGGATCATAAAAACTAATAGAATTTCAATCACAATCCGATCATTGATCGGGACCCTTTTTCAACCGTCTGATTTTGCAGATATTTTTTTCTAACTAAATAAAATATTACACGTAATTACCTTTGATCTTTACCATTATTGCTATTGCTAGTAAACTCATCGAGATTCATAACTAATCCATAGTAATTACGAATATTGTCAAGTGTTGAATTGTAGTGATCTAGGTTATTGGATGCCGTAGCATCCGAAATTAGCACAACATCATATCCATGATTGAATGCATCCCGTAGAGATGATTCTACGCATATCGATGTATCTATTCCCGAGAAAATTATAGAATCTATCCCTAAACTTCTTAACCAGACTTCGACTTCTGTATCTTGAAATACAGAATCTCTCCTCTTGATAACCACGTGGTCATCCAAACTGGGCTTCAGTTCATCAACTATTTCAGCATCCCAACTTCCTCTAATGCAAATTGGTCGCTTTTTTATTCTTTCTTCTCTAGACTTTGGGAGTATTCTGTGAGACCTTGTCAACAGGTCAATTCCAGACTCTTCCCTAACTGCCTGAGAATAAAAAATTGGTATTTTGACTCTCCTGCAAAATGCAACAAGACGTTTGAGACATGGAACTACTTCGCTATATCTAGAAACATTTAACCCCATCAAATCATACGATCCTCCCTTACTTACAAATCCGTTTTGCATATCAACGATCAGCAAGGCAGGATTAATTTCGTGATTTTTTATTTTCACAACTAAAAATTGTCAAAGGTATTATAAATTTATTCGATCATTTTTGAAATATGGATTTCGATATCAGAATTGTTTTCCAACCCCTTAATAGTCAAGTAATTGGTTCTTGTATTTATCTAGGAAATATACACATTCATCTTAGAGTTTATTACTATATACTAATCTCTAGTTTAACGGAGGATTCAGTGATTTCGAAAGAACTGTCCAAATTTAGTGTGTTTTTTAGTGTAGATTTTAAATAGCCATGTAGAAACTGAGATCCCTTTTTTCCAAGTCGATGTCTTATTACAATTATTCGTTTTCCATTCTGATTGGTTTCATCATACGTTCCCAAAAAGCCATAACGACAAATTATTTTATCAATATACTCCAAGACTGTTTCGAAAGTTAACGTTTTTTTCCAAAAAAGAATCGTATCACGGGGTATAATTTCTCCTGCTGATACTCCGAGTCCGAATATATCCTCATCAGGATAAGAATCAAAAAGTGACTTTAGCAACTCCCTATTTATGACTACCAAATCAATTTTAGAAAGAAAGCGAGTGAATTCCGAATAACGCTTTAGAATCATGTTAACTAGAGCATTTACTGAAACTCCCATTCTCTCTGATTCTTCATCAAGTACTCTTGATAATTCTCTATCTACGCGAAATGACCTTGTAGTAGAAGTAGACACAACGCTCATACACCTCTCTCAAACATAAATGTGTTGTTCTGCAACCGTATGTGTTACAATGCAATACAGAATATGACTATATTGCAATTGTATACTTACTTTTTAATAATAAAATGTACTGCAATGTGCTTATGAGTTTTGCATTGAATACAAAAGAAACGAATACAGTTAATAAAGAGAATTTAAATTGCAATGACTGTAAAAACGAAAGCGTTGTTTATGACCACGGCACCGGAGAAAAAATTTGTAGCGGCTGTGGGACAGTTCTTTGTGTTGAAAGAGAATATGTTGATCCATTACTAGACACCAATACTAATTTAGGTAACATGAATGGAGGGACACCGTCTTCATTGGCTCATCATGACAAAAATCTGTCTACAATGATTTCTTATTCAAACGTAGATGCAGATGGTGTCGCAATAAGTATTGAACAGCGTTCAGCAATTCAGAGGATGAGACGTTGGAATAAGATATCTAATAATAACAGAAGCTACCATAGAAATCTTAAAAATGCTTTCGCCGTTCTCATAAGGATAAAAGATAAGCTTTCCTTGAGCA
>JAATVL010000309.1 GCA_014523525.1 Nitrososphaerales archaeon TH703
CAGAATCTTGAATTCTTTTCTGCGTTTGAAGTAAATGGCTCAATACTTTTCAGTTTCTTTTCTAACAATCACATCTTCTCTAATTATATAGAAATAAGGTACATTATAAACCACATAGAACAATTATCGGTGTCAGCTCCAAGATTACTTAGATTCAAGCAGATGGGATTCGAACTCATTAGGTAAAGTCCTCTAATTTCAAAAAATCCTAAAATTTCCTTTCTGAATATGAAACAAACAGAAAAAATCTCCACTCAATAGTATATCAGCAAGTAACTAATAATGGTAAAGATTAGGTCGGGTTCGGTGGGATGCGAGATACTAGGGTATGTAAACCAATTTTGATGGTAGGTGGAATAAATTTGGTTGGTGCCTGTTGTGACTCATTGTTAACAGTATGGATCCACAGGAATATGATTGATATCGATATTGATTGACCATCAATACATCTTTATTGTGCATAACAGTACTATATTTAGAACGATTTTGGAAAAAAATAAGTGCGATAAGTGTAACTTGACGATCCATCCTAATTTCATAGGTAATCATAAATGTGATCATCAAAACTGTCCAATTTGTAAGAGTCCTATTACTCCTTCACAATATTGGTTCCACGTAAGATCACATCCGGGTCATGAAAATGATAGCCCACCACCGCCAAGAGCAAGTACGTTTGACAATAGACAAAACGCAAACTATTCCGGTTATAGCAATTATCAAAGAAGGTAGCCAGGAATTATTTTATTTTTTGAAGCAATCAAAGTGAATCAGGTTCGCTGGGAACCATGTGGAATTTCACACTAGTTTGATTAATATAATTTGTCGACGTGGCTAATCACATTACTTATATCACTAGTGATATTTGTTAGTACCAGAATCAGTCCTTTACGCCCCAGTAATTTTTTGTTATGAATTCTACAAGGTTGCCGGCAGGATCTCTAAAATAAACTGATCTAGATTTGATACTATTTTCCCACTCTATTTCTTTTTCGACTTGGATGTTACTGTCTACCAGTAATTTCTTCGCTTTCTCATATTCTCCCGATCCGATCTCAAATGCGATATGAACCATTGATGGTGGAGTGGGTGCTCCGTGATTAGTTTCCTTTTCAGTTATTGTCGTCTCATGATTAAAAATAAGAAGCATATTCTTATCTGTCTTTAAAAATACATGCCGTCCCTTTTGCTCAGATACAAAATCAAGACCTAATTTACCGACATAAAATTCCTTCATTTTTTCTAAATTGGATGAATATATTGAAGTTTCTACAATCTTACTAAATTTCATACCACATTATCGAAATTAGGCGTAGTAAAATGTTTGGTGGTTATATGAACTGCTATCTTTATTCAGACCTCAATCATCGGTTTTCCCTTAAAACGAAAATTTAGTCCAAAACATTTTGTATAAGTTGTAGTAATTATTGGATAAGGAAAATTAAATCTGGAACGATTTGCGATTTCTCAACTGGAGACTTATTGTGAAATAAGTTACGTGAAAAAGTGTTATTATATCCCATCACGAGGATGGGTTTTTTTTATTTTATTGTATTCTTGACTCTCTCATTGGGGTTTGTAGAAGCTCTGCGATTTCGTTATGCATCTTTAGGAAGTTCAATCCTTTTTCGGTCGTTTTGTACGTTTGTGAGCCTTCTAAATATTCTATTAAATTATTTTCAATAAGTACAGAAAGATATTCTTTTAATTGAGCGTAGCTTAGAAAAGCTTTGTACATGATTCTTGTTTTTGTCGCACCACCATTTGCTGCTTCTAGGATCATTGAGACTATTTCTGTCCTACTTCTGTACTTCATATTTAAGATGTGATAAATTTACTATATTAACATGTTGGCACAATAATCTAGAACAAAACGAAATTCCACATAACCTCTTTATTGAGATTCAAAATGTTAGCAATCAAGATTTGTGGGTTACATTTATACCTTTATTTAGTAACGAATTTCTATATTCCCAGTGTTTTATAATATTTACAATAAATATATTAAAAATATATCAATTTTATTCGGGTTGGGTGGAATGCATTGGTTTTATTAACAGTTCAAAAAGTCAGTTATGATTTATTATAAGCATAGCTTACAATAGTTTTTCAATATGAAAGTTGAACGTTAAAACAATATGAAGAGATACTATTCTCAAGTAGGCAAATACTCACATTGGTATCGTTTTTATTTGAGAAGAATGGAGGCACGCAAAAATGTCTAGCACAGTTGTGAAAATTGAAAAGAAGTCAGGATATCATTTAGCATATTGTACATTAGCTGGATTATTGTCATCAATTTTAATATCTGGATTATTATTTGGCTTGGATTTCATTTCAAAAACTCCTCCTGGTACTTTTTTTGCTGTAATAGGATCATCTCTAGGATTTTATGATTCCAATACATCACCATATGTTGGTCTCTTATTACATTTTGCCACTGGTACTGTAGCTGGGAATTTGCTCGGTCAAGGAGCAATATTTTGGAACAGATTAATTCCATTTGGTATCAAACGTGGGATAATTTTAGGAATTATAACTGGAATATCACTTTGGTTCGTCTTGTTTTTGCCATTGACAACATATATTATACAACCGAAATTAGATACGTTCAACTTTTCTGCTCCAAATCAATATGTCTTTGTGATAGCACAACATTTTCAAGGATTATACATATCTGTAGTAGTGGGTTCCTTTTTTTTCCATATTATTTATGGAATAATTTTAGGATTAATAGCAGGAAGACTTATCGAATTAAAACATTGACTGTGGTAAATTCTTTTCAATGATATAGTTTTGGTGAATTAATGATGGAGTGCCTTTTTAGGAGTATGCATTGTATGTTAAATTAGTAACAAACAAACTTTACATTTATTATTTTATAATATTTACAAGAAATATATTGAAAAGATGTAAATTTTATACGGGTTCGGTGGGATTCGGACCCACGACATTTTAACCCAATAAAAGACTGGTTAAGAGCCAGACGCTCTACCTGGCTGAGCTACGAACCCACAAAAGTTCTGTTTTTAGTTTGTGTAATTTAAATTAAACTTGATTAAAAACTAATAGTTTAAATTTTCGGGAAATATCGTAGGGTAGGATTTCGTCGATGATTGGCTGTACTATTGAGCTACTTTCTGAACTTGATAATCCTTAATTATTTTAAGTAGGGTTTCTGATACTGAAAGATTTGCCTTTTCTTTTTCTTTAAGGATTTCCCTATAAGCATCCAAAGTTATATAAACTGGAATTGAACCTGTGCCTTCAAGCAATGATTTTACTCTATATAAGCCATTTTCGATTCCGCGTTCGGCTATCTTTTTGAGCTTTATCTTGTCAATAAATCCTCCAAGAGGACCCATTGGCATATCATAATCGACCTGTATACTTGTATCGGTTTTCTTTTCTTCCAAGGGCTCAAAATTAACAGTGATTGTCCAACTCTTAAAGGGTCCTTCGATCATCTTGGCCACGATTTTCCTATGTGGAATGTATTCAATAGTTTCGCAATCCCACTCTAATCTCTTTCCATCAAAGTCCCCACTTATTCTGAATATTGTTCCAACTCCAAAGCCATTCTTGACTTCTAATGGTAATATGTTCAAACCCATATTTTCTGGAAATTGATCTGCCATGTGTTCGGGTCTTGCAAAATAGGTAAAAACTTCACTAATAGGCGCATTTATCGACATACTCTTTCTGATCGTAGTCAATGTAAGAATCAGGATTCGCTGAACAGGATTTAAAGGTTTCTTAGTCATATGGATAATTATTTAGAAATTGAATTTGTTGTAGCTTTTATCAAGGGCGAATTCCAAATAAATTAGAGCCTAAACCAAGCAGCTAAATACTTGGAAACGATATCAACCACTTTGTGTCCTAATAGAATACAATATTCTAATTTAATTTTAAAAGGTTAAAGCCAGTCAAATAATGAAAGATACTGGGGCTTTGCATTCAACCGATGGTTAAGCATTATCTTTCATTGCAACGGATTCCTATTGACTATTTCGTCAAGGCAACTTATTATATCTTGTTTAGTAACTTCAATGGGATTGTTATCCAGATGTCCTCTATCTGGGATAATCACATCAGCTGCTTCATCTAAAGACTGTTTGAGTTTTAGTGGTTCAAATTTTAATTTCTGACAAACTTGTTTGAACTTCTCATAATAGATAGATTTGTTAAATTTATGAGCTACCGTTGTGCAGGATGATAGAGAATATCCATGTGGAACGCCTTCGTTTGAGAATACATAGGATAACGCGTGACCCAATGTAGTTGATGAATTTCCAAAACCTATACCGGAAAGCATTGCACCGTATGGAAGAAGATCTTGCTTTTCATTCATAATGGCATCTTCAAGTATTTCAAATGCTTCTTTACAAAAGAGTTTTGTAAATGGATTCGCCAATTTGCTATCATATCCTTCCGA
>JAATVL010000030.1 GCA_014523525.1 Nitrososphaerales archaeon TH703
AACTGTTTCTGCGATAGCAATAGCAGTAACTTGAGGGACAAGAAATACATAGAGATGAATGATATTTTCTATTTTAGATAAGTGCCTGCTTGCCATAGAATTGCTAGACTCGAAATCTGGATCTATGGAGGGTGGTCTTGAAAAGACTAATACCTTTGTATTAATTGCAGTAGTTTCTATCATGCTGATGCAAAGGAGCATCGATGATACAGCAAATGCCAATATCATGATATTGTGTCGTCTGTTGACACTCGACTTGAACCATGACAAGAATTTGTAAGTGCGAAAACCAAAGAACAAGATGGCTACTCCACTTATTAAGACAATTAGAAGCAGAAGGTAAGTGCTATATTGTGAAAATAACACCATTTGAACAATGATAGCTCCAAAGATGACTAAAAGTGCATAAAGAAAAATAGGTGTTACCCTGTACAGCCTATTAAAAAACGAAGGAGCCTTAAGGTCTTTGCGCAATGCAACCATATAATCCCTAAGGGCATACAGGGCTGCAAAAAATACAGTGATACTCATTGTTATAAATAATATTAGACCAAAAGAAGAATTAAGAGGCTTCCCCAAAACGTCAAGAAATGTGCCAAAGATTACATCGGTAATTATTATGGCCCAAACAATAAACGTCATCAAATAAGTTTTTTTGTTAATGATACTTGTAGTGACTACCAACTCCATTCTTGTAGTCGACACCTCATTATATAGTCTTACTCATTGTTGGAATACTTATTGGTCGATCAGTATGATTAGTCAAATTATCTATTTATTCAATATTATATCCTCTTAGACTTAATCAATCAAAAGAACTGGTGGAAATGAACAAGACACATACAACCAATGACCCACCAGTCCTAATGAATGGTTGCGTTATCATGTTATCTCCAACAAATTATATAATGATTCAAACTCAACACAATTTAATTAAAAGTATAACCTTTTAGACTCAGTCTTAATGCATATAGTAAATCGTTATAGGAAGTTTGTTCTTTCTAATTAATCCAAGATTATTTAGATATAGTGTCAGTTCATTCTGAACGTCTACACACGTTTTATTATTAAACTAGATGATGGATTTGTTCGAATCTGCTTTTAATGATCCATTACGATCCGCAGAATCAAGTAGGCGACTGTTACTAGAGCGAGAATCAGAATCAGATCCAGAACCTTTTTCAAGTTTAAGGGAAGAATGTGAAACATAGATAGAAATTATATGATAGAATGATACTTATAATTTTGTTTCAAACAAAATCTGAAATAGAGGTTTGCGTTGTACATTGGCAGTGACAGCATTTGTCTGAATTTGTAATCGCTGAGTTCCTGGTTCATACTAAGAATATAATAATTAAATGCAATCTTCTAGACGTTAAGTCCTGAACAATCTTATTTTCCAAGCCACGGCAATGGATAAATAATATCACATTAGCACTTGTGGATAATAGTAAATGAATAACAAGAACAAAATCAAAATTGTGTTATTTAGTCTAATAGTTGCTATTGGTATTGCTACTACATCGGTTATAAAGGTAAACGCGCTTGATAATGATGAGGTCATTTTATGTGTATCCGTATTAGAGACGGAACGAGACAATGATGTAAATTGTCATATTTATGATATGAAAGATGTCGATATGTCAGATCATAAATTTGTCAAGAATTTGTTTTCACATGATAATAGTACTGAACCTCATTATCCAAATCTAAATTTTGAAAAGGTTAGACTATTGTTAGATTGACCAGACTACATAAATCATTTTTGATTACAGATATCCACCCAGCAAAGTGACAGCAGTGGATAATAGGATTCAATTAGCGCCTGTAGAGAATACTATAAATAACAACAAGAAATGACTAACTCAAAGTCTAAATCTAAAGTAAAGAAACCTTATTTTCTGTCTATAACTTTACCTATTTCCTTTCGGTAGTTCTTAGCTTTAAAGCTTTCCTTGATCATTTAGTCACTCCGAGTTCGGTATTCTAGTAACGCTAGCAGTTCATAATGTGGACCCATTGTATAGTAGATGAAGTTAGCTTTAAAGGTTTCTTTATCAACTTCATAATTATTGTATTGGACTGCTGCCTTTGATAAGTATTTATAAGAAATCTAACTGTACTTCTATATTTACGAACTCGGTTACCGCTTGGACATAAAAATCAAAATTACATATTTCTAATCTTAGATATCGCTGCGAAAGCATTTAACTTTCCGGCTCCCAACTGTTCTGAAAGCCCTATATTTGCGTAATCAATTTTGTCGGCTGTTTCTTTCAGAACATGTTCAATTTCTTTTGGCGTAATTTTTTTATTCATCTTGTGGATTAAACTCATAAAAAGAACAATAGATTTAGAACGATTGTAAGGTCTGAGGTGGGCGTTTATGCATATAAGGTATTATGAACATAGAGAAGTAATGACTAGTGCAGAAGACCTGTGTGCGTTTTGTCATCACCAAAGAATTGGTCACAAGAATGATGTGGGTGATCAGGATTCAACGTGCTCGTGGCCTATTTGTACCTGTAAGGAATTTATCCAATGACAGAGTAGATATCCCTTAGCAACAATTCTGTAATCAATAACTATCATTTTTCGGGATACAATCTTGTAATTTCATATTTTAACTTTGATGAAAGTCACGCCAAAAAGCACATGCGGCGCTTCTATATTGAATTTGGAGACATCAAATGTAGGGGATACTCTTATTATGAGGTTGGTCGTTGCAAAATAAATATTGAAAGAGATGAGAGAGCTGCTGATTCATCCTACAAGGACCTTCAAGCTTTCTAGCTTTGATCCTAATGATACATTTGGTAAAATCCGTGAGGATCTTGATAGCGAACTGAATAAGCTTAGATCAATGATGTCACGTCTACAATACAAACTTTACGTTGAAAATGAAAAATCACTTCTAATCGTTCTCCAAGGAATGGACGCATCTGGCAAGGATGGAATAGTAAGGCATGTGATAAGTGCATTTAATCCAATTTCCTGTACGGTTGAATCCTTTAAGGTCCCAACAACTGAAGAGTTAGCACATGATTTTTTATGGAGAGTCCATAGGACAGTTCCTCGAAAAGGGTTCGTAGGGGTGTTTAACCGTTCTCATTATGAGGATGTTGTAGAAGTTCGTGTTCAGAATTTGGTTCCTAAATCGGTATGTTTCCAAAGATTTAATCAAATTAAACAATTCGAAATAATGCTTGTACAAAATAAGGTGAAAATATTAAAGTTCTTTTTACATATAAGTAAACAAGAGCAAAAGAAAAGACTTCTTGATAGACTGTCAGATCCAGATAAACGATGGAAAGTCAACGAGGAAGATTATAAAAAGCGAAAAAAATGGCCACAATATATGACTGCATATACAGATGCAATTATCAATTGTAACATAAGAGAAGCCCCTTGGTATGTTATTCCAGCAAACAACAAATGGTTTCGAAATTGGGTAGTAGCAAAAATAATCACAAATGCACTGATAGAGATGAAAATAAAATACCCAAAATCTCCTCCGCATCACAAAGATATCAAAATTTAAGCATAAATTTTTGAATATTGTCTGACTTTAATATGCTACATGAGAATGATATGAGTTTTATGTTTAAAAGCAGATCAGTTTCTAGATGTCGAAGTTTTTTAATAATTAATGAGCAACTCACTAGAGGACCTTGGGCGAGGAAATCGACAAGTACTTGAAACCTTGACTGACAGGCTCTTATGGGTCCTTGTAACGATAATAAAAATGTTAGCTTAGTCAATCACGATACATTAAAAAGAAGTATAAATGCAACATATTAGGACGATTTGATTTTGAAATGACGGAACCACAGAAAGGTAACAATAATGGGCAGCCATCATCACGTCCCTTGAATCAAAAAGTTCCTAGAAAAACCTGGACGACACTTGCAATTTTAGGTTCGGCGCTTTTAATCGCTATGTACGGCGAAACTATGTTACTACCCGCAATACCTGATATCATTAAGGAATTTCATATATCTTATACTACATCCTCATGGATTCTATCAGCATATCTTATTGCAGGTGCTGTTGCCACACCAATCGCAGGAAAGCTCTCAGATATTTACGGAAGAAAAAAAATGGTATTAACGATAATGATAATCTATATTATTGGAATTACTCTTGGGGGACTTTCACCTAATTTTACATTTCTGATAGTTGCCAGAGTGATTCAAGGAATTGGTATCTCAATGTTTCCAATTGCGTTTGGTATAATACGGGACCAGTTTCCAAGAGAGAAACTTGCAATAGGTGTGGGTGTATTCAGTTCTATGTTCGCAGCAGGGTCTGTAGTCGGTTTGGCTCTAGGAGCGAATATAATAGAAAATTTTGGTTGGCGAACTACATTTTTTTCAGTTGTTTTTGTTGCCATTGGATTATGGTTTATCATTAGACGATATATAGAGGATAACCAGGATTCTGCATATGTCATGCAGTCACCCGAGCTGGGCAATTCTCTTGATTCAACCGATAACAACATAAAAGTTCCTAATGAAACAGATACAATCACCAATAATACTAAAAACATAGACATAAAAGGGACCATAGCTCTCGCAGTTACGATAAGTTCGTTTCTCTTGGTTCTATCTTATTCACAGACAGATCATATTGAAAATTCTCAAATTGCCCTGTTTTTATCCGTAGCCACTATTTCATTATTTCTTTTTATTATTATAGAAAAGAGATCAAAATCTCCATTGGTTAATTTCAAGTTGATGACAAATAAAATGATTCTTTCGGCTAATATCATTTTAGTTATTGCATTTCTTGCTATGTTTACAGTTTTTCAAACTATACCTGTGTTAGTAAGAAGTCCTCAACCATTGGGTTTTGGAGAAAGCGTCATAACTACAGCGCAAATTCAACTTCCATTTATGATTGTATTTTTATTATTTGCCCCCTCTTCTGGATTTATAGTTTCTAAGATAGGTAACGTAAAACCAACCCTCATTGGAAGTATAGTGAGTGCCATCGGATTTTTTAGCCTGTTTATGTTTCACTCGACTGGAATTTTAGTGGCTACAAACCTAGCTGTAGTTGCCGCAGGATTGTCACTAATGCAAGTTGGTGGCTTTAATATTATTCTACAATCTACGCCGAGAAAGTTTAGCGGAATATCTCTTGGAATGACTGTTCTCTTTAATTTAATTGGAGCTTCAATTGGACCTGCTATTGCAGGAATTTACATGCAAGCAAATCAAGTATTCGTAAAAGGAGTTATTGGTTCATTTCCCTCGCCTGATTCATACAATCTTATATTTTTTACTGTAGCTCTAACTTCACTAGTACCAATAGCATTATCAATTTTCATAAAAAAGAAACTCCCCTACCAAGTTCTCGTTGAATGATAATCTACGTACTACTTAATTAGCATTAATTTTTTTTCTTTTTTTGTGACTATTCTATTAAATCTAGCATCAATTTCAAATCAGATATTTCTTTTTTGAGTACGTTCTTATCAAAACTATCAGTAGTATATTTATAAAGTAGTTCACAAGCAGAGATTTGTGCCAATATAATATCCTTCCTGTTTATATAAACAGAGTGATGAAAATCCATAATAGAATAGGCAATCCTTCTCTTCTCCACAGATCCGCATATCTTGGCATCAATTTGAATTGAAGATTCGAGGTCTGTTACATTCATCTGTTAATAATCATCTCAAATGCACTTGAGTCTTCTAATCCTAATTCTAACCTTCTACTCATCCAAATCGTACAATAATAATCGGAATGCTTAGTCTCTTCTATTTTATTACAATTGTGACAAATCCATGAAACAGACTCCTTACAAATTTTGCAGTGCGCAGAAGTTGTCAAACATGAGCCGCACATTCTGCAAGAATCTTTATTGAACACAATAATAGAGAGATAAACTAATCCTATTAGGATTATGAATATTGATCTTATGGATCCTAATGAACTATATTGAATATATGATTATAATAGGTAATTGTTTATCACTTAAGTGTTTGTACCACAACGCTTTACTAGCAAAATACCAAAATTGATGTAGAGATGCCTAAAATTCATTATGTCTTATACCCATCATTAATATTGATTTTAGTTACTTTTTTTATCTCTGTTGCATTATCACAAAATGTTACTAACATCGGTAATGTCAATTCGTCCATTATTCGTGCTGGTAAAATAAATGACTCTACAAATATAACTGTAATTGATACTGTAGGTGATATAGATTGTTCCAATAACCTACCTGCTCAAGTTGAAAAGGATAATCCTACACTCTTTATTGCTTTAGGAGACCTTTGCTACAAAAAAGATCTAACCAACGTTAAAAATACTTACGCTGATCTCAAGAACGAAAACAAATTAGCTTGCTTAATAGGCAATCATGACTCAGAAGAAGATGGGAATTCAATAATTTTAAAACAAACAGAAGAATACTGTGGAGACCATTGGTATCGTAAAATTGCTAATGATACGACCTTATTAATTGGGCTAAATACAAATGGAGATACTATATCGCAAACGAAATGGGGACAGTCATTGGTAACAAATGCGACATTGATGAAAGGAGTCAAGAATGTGTTCTTACTGGCTCATAAACCTGCGCATACACCGCCCCAGTCACATCACCCCGCAGAAAATTCAACAATCCGGATGATCTCAAATATCGAAAGTAACATATCAAAAAGTATTCAGATTTATGAAATTGCTGGGCACAATCATTTTATGGCCGAATCAAGCGATGGTCGCTGGTTTATTACTGGAGCTGGCGGTAGAAGTCACTATGAAGGATCAACTAGCTCAGAATGGCCTTTTGTGAACAAGATAGACTATGGGTACCTACAAATCAGAATAAATAATACGGATGGCAAGGTTCTGAGTACTCAGTTCTATGGATTGGATGGAAGACTGATTCATTGATGTGTGATAGGTTTTATCGTAAAAATATTGTTTGTCAGGTCGTGCATGTGAGGAGTTTATAAAAACGCACGTTCTGCTCCTCCATTGCTCGCAAGAGTAACAATTGCATCAATTTAGTTTAAATGGTATTTGTTCCTAACTGACGAATCTGATCCTTATTCACCCATAATTTGTAGTATCACATTTCTATTCCTGGGTCTTGTATCCATTTCTAACAAAACTATTTGCTGCCAGGTTCCCAACGCCAATTTACCATATATTACTGGAACAGTTAAGCTTGGTCCTATCAACGATGCCCGGATATGAGAGTGACCATTTCCGTCATGCCAAGTATTATCGTGCTTATATTCCATATTTTTTGGTACTATTCGGGACAGCATTTCTGGAAAATCGTGAATGAGTCCTGGTTCATATTCAATAGTTGTTATTGCCGCAGTCGATCCTGAAATAAAAACAGTAACTAGTCCATTTTCAATATTGCTCTCTTTTACTACATTTGATAATTCTTCAGTAATATCAATAATATCATCTTCTCCTTTGGAACTTACCTTAATTGTTTTAGATACAACCTTCATGTTTAGTAACTTTCCACCTACTCTACTACTGGTCTGACGTGTAATAAATGGTTGTTACTATATACTAATACACCATGAGTCATGGCTCACCTTTTGTTAAATAATTTCCCAATCTATTAACAAACCATGTCCATCCTTCTGAATGTTCATTATATTGTTGTCTATCATCCTCAGTGAATCCACTATGCCTTAGAATAACTTTTGTCTTCTCCTTACCCAGTGATTCAAACCTCCATGTTACAATAGTATCTTTATTAAATTCAGGCTTTGACTGAAAGTACCAAGTATATGATAATTCTCTATTTGGAATAAATTTTATAATTTTGCCGTTCATTTCATGATCCTTATCAAGATTATTACCCTCCGATCTCAAGAACTTAAAAGAGACTCGTCCTCCTTCTCTCTTTTCCAAGACTGCAATGTCTGGAAACCAGTGAGTTAGCTGATCTTGATCAGATACTGCTGAAAATACCTTTTCAATTGGAGCATCTATTATTATCTCTCGGTTTATTACAGTATAGTCGTCACTCATCTTTTTACAACCTTCTGATTCTCCAAAAATTCCTTTAAACTTTTAAGGTTATAATCCCACATTCCAGCAAAAAAATTCATCATTTCAAGTGCCTTTTCCTTGTTTAAGGAATAAATTCTATTCTTTCCAACCTTCTGTTCTAAAATCAAGTCAGAATTTTTGAGAATTCGTAGATGAATAGATACCGCAGGCAGAGAAAATTGAAAATGCTTCGAAATTTCGGTAGGCGTCATATCTCTTTCTTTTAACAAAAGCAAGATTTTTCGCCTACTTGAGTCGGAAATTGCCTTCCAGGGAGATTCCATTTATATTAGTTAATTAATTAATTATTTAACTATTTACATAATGATAAATATAATAAGAAATAAAATGATAATATGAATGAAGTAAAAAAAATTCCAGAAGGCTATCATTCGATTACCCCTGCTCTCATAGTGAAAAATGGAGATGCAGCAATAGAATTTTATAAAAAAGGATTTGGAGCTGAGGAACGAAGTCGTATGAAAAGTCCTGATGGTAGGGTTGCACATGCTGAACTAAAGTTAGGTGATTCTGTCTTTATGTTGTCAGATGAATATCCGGAGATGAAGTGTCATTCACCTAACTCAATTGGCGGAAGTCCAGTATCCATGTATGTATATGTCGAAGATGTTGATTCACTTTTCGATAAAGCAGTCTCTGCAGGTGCCAAAGTTTTGGATCCTGTAAAGGATCAATTTTGGGGAGATCGTCATGGTCGGCTAGAGGACCCCTTTGGACATTTGTGGTCCATAGCAACTCATAAAAAAGATCTTTCAGAAGAGGAAATGAAAAGTGCTGCGGAAGCAGCGTTTTCGCAAATGTCAAAGTAAATTTTCATTTTCTTATTTTGTTGTTAGAATTGTTCACTACTTGGGATTCATTAGGAATAATGAGCTCCACTGTAAATAATACTCCTTTGGTCTGCATTATTGTTCGATATGATTGTCTATTTGTTTTGTAATTGTAATTTAGTAACAAAAACTTGAATTTGATACTATATATTGTTGATAAATTAATCTAATCCTACGTCTAAGTACAAGTCTGGTTAATATGGCGTATATAGTAATCAATTTTGCGGGTGACGTGTTACTAGCCCAAGCTGTTAAAAGTTATCTCTCATCACAGGATGTAGTCTCAAGTATTTATATGATACCTGAAGGTGATGAGATGAGCATATCATTAGAAAAAAATAAAGAAAGAAATGGGAGCAGCCTGATTAAAGAAATTCTACGAAATTATTTAGATTCACATAATCTAACCAGATATAAAATCATGGAATTGGAGAATATTCTCACCGTGGGGATTCCAAAAAAGATTGAAGAAATCTCAAATCTTCTCATGTGCGAAATATGTGGTTGGAGGCTAAATACGGAAGAGGAATTACTAATCCATCGAAGGACTCACTGGATTTAGATGGAGCTGTAGCAAAAGTATTAACATATATTTAATAGAATGACAAAATTTGCTTGTTTTTCATGAATGGTGCGATATTAGTCATTTTCCTTGGTTTTGGTATATTTTGTTTTTTATTAATCCAACCCCTTCTTTCTTATCCAACTCCATTCTCCATTTTTTCTTTTCTCCAAAATGATATTCATCTTTTCTCAAACACCATAAGACAGCAGGAAACAATACAAGAAATAAGTGCAGAAAACGGTATTAAAAATGGTAATAATATTGATGTAGCTACATCAAGAGAGGCTGCTTCTAGAGATATTACTGTTGGGCTCTGGACTCCTATTAATACCAGTTTTGCTCTTCAGCATTTAAAAGGCGAGGAACAGGAAAAAGCAATGGATACACTTCTCAAAAAAGGCTATCGGGAGTATTATTATGTAATGAATAACTTTGAAGATCCTAAATCTCTGAAAATGACAGAAGATTTACTAGAAACTGCAAATAAGACGAATCTAAAAATAATAATCATTCTCCTCCCACCGTCCGAAGGTGGACCTGATACCAGTTACGATTGGAAAGGATGGATTAAATATTTTAACTCTCTTGAAAAGAAATATCCAAAGCCATTTGAGGGTTTTACAATTGATGATTTTAACTGGATAAGTACAAGAACAGATACAAAATTCAAGAATAATGTAGATTTTATGGAATATTCCGGGCTCTCTGAATTGCTTAAAGATAAAAGCAAGGACGTTAAGTTTTATCCAACAGTATATTTTGAAGGGCGAAAAACTGGAATAGTTGTAAAGAAATACGACAACTTCATTGATGGCTTAGTTGTGGCTAGCGGGTGTTATTATAATGTGTCAACTTTGGAAAGGCAATTGCATATATTCTCAGAGATTTTTAAAAAACCGATTCGGTATATAGTATACCCTACCATAACCTATAATTATTCTAAGCTCGATTACAGTCCTCCTTCAGATCGTCTCATAATGGCTACATTATCAATCGCGTCAAATTCCTCAGATGGACTAATAATTTGGCGAGATCTGGATAATCCAGTAATACAGGAACATATGAACAATAGACATGATAAACAATATCTCTCGGATATCTCAAACTCTAAAGAAAAACAAGTTAGGGATGAAAACATAGACAGTACTATCAAGTTATCTGAAACAAAGAACGTACATAATACCTGCAACGGTTGGTCTAAAAAATATAATGACGCATATGATAAGTGGATCAAATTACCAGCAGAAAAAGATCATGATGATTGGGAAAAAAAGATACTATATTAGTGAGTAGAAATCTTCAGATTAGTTAATTTACTAATTTATAGAACTGGTGACTCCTATTCTATTTGTTAGATTATAGTATTTATCTTTGATGATCTATGTAAATTCACTTCAAAGATAGACTATTGTTTTAGGATGTCAAATGCCCTAGTCTCGCCTTGTCTAATTAGTTCCTTAATTGTGTTAACAGAAAAATCAGCATTTTGTAGGTAATATGGAGCCGCTGGAATAGTTCTGGTAATTCTATTTAGTTTTAGGATTTTGGCACCATATTTTTCAACGAGTATTGAATGTTCCTGAGTAATATAATTAATTTTGTCTTTATCTATTTTTGATTGATCAGATTCCTGGAATATATCATATAATGTTTCAATTAAATTTACTTGCCTGGTGATAAGTCTTGACATTTTTTCAAGGCTTTGAGTCTTATCACTAAACATAATATCTTTAGCTCTTGACATAACTTCACTCAAATTTGCAGGAAGCTTGTCTATTTTTTTCCGATAATTTTCCACAACAAAAATATTTTTATTTTTACTTGGAGACGCTATCATTACTTCGCGTATTGGTGTGTTACTCAATAGGGATCCATCCCAGGCAAAAGTACCATCACTCACTTCCACCCAAGGAAATCCATATTGAGGATACCCTATAGTAGCGAGAAGGTGCTTCATCTCAATATGTTTCTTGTAGCTATCAAATATTAGTGGTTCAGCAGTAAGTACGTCAACTGCGGTAATTATCAGACGAGTATTAATGTTACTATTACTATCGTTGGGATTATTCTGTTGGGTCTTTGGAGAAAGTTTTTTAAAATCAACATACTTCTTGATTGTATTACTCAAGACAGAATTGTCATACACATAAGTCCATTTCCACGGTGGTTGAACGTACTCCTGCATTTGTGACGATTTTGGATTAGAATTATTGAAATTAAACCATCTTGGTACAAAAAAACTTGGAACTCCAAAAAATGCTGCATTTAAAGAGGCTGCTGGTGATCTCTTCAATATAGCTTGATATTTATGATAGTCGAAATCAAAGGTGAAAATATCTGGTATAATATTGTAGCTGCTTCTCGCCAAATCCAACCAAAAACTCTCTAGATCCTTCTCAGGCTTATCATTTATGCTGCCTGCAGCTATTGCTCCGTTAATGCCTCCTATTGAAGTTCCCGCTATTATGTCAAATTTTATATTTTTCTTTGCAAAGGCTTTGAAAACTCCACATGCAAAAGCGCCAAGGGAACCACCACCCTGCAATACTAGTACATTTTCAACACCTTTCTCATGCTTATGATTAATCATTACAGTTAGTTGAATTACAAATAATCTTAACCTTTCTTTCTAAAAAGTGGAAAAATGTTAAAAATTGATTATGCGGATATCACAAACCAGCCCTCATACGTTTTGACAAGCTATGGCAAGTTTACCTTTTAATAACAATTATTTAACCTAAATTAATAGATAAACTATTAAAACAATGTTGTCCATGTAGTTTTGATGAAAAAAGAACTCTATATTGGAACCGTAACTTTCGTGTTGGTGATTGCACTAATCTATATGCCAACAGGGTATGCACAAAATCTGACAACAAACGCTTCAAATATGATGGGAAATGCCAGCGCAAATGCAAATCAGACTGGAGCAAATATTATGAATAAGACTGGTGAAGTGATGAATAAGACTGGTGAAGTGGGTCAAAAAATTGCTGGAGGAGCCGCTAACCTTTTGGGTAATGCCAGCGAAAAAATTAAAGAAGGGATAGGAGCGAAGTAACTATCATCTTTACAATTTTTTTGTGGTCAATTGAATAAGTTAAATTATTCAAAAGAAGGTATCAATATCAATACTGCGAGATGGATAGATATTCCAGGCTTGAAATTGGGATAAATTAGGCTTATAATGATCTTTAAATATAGAATTAGAATTATCAATGTATAATTTCAAATACTGTTTCCTCGAATAGTATAATAATAAAATATATTAATTCAAGTTTAATTAAATAATGGATGTTAGTTAATTACTCGTTTAATGTGAATATTTTTCTGGAGAAATATGATTGAAAAATTCTCAAAATAAGCTTTCAAATAGCAATATGATTACAAGTAATTCGCATGGAATAAACGTAAATGACATGATTTTACTATTAAACCCAAATTCTCAAGGAGGCAACACGGGAAAAAACTGGGCCGAAACCTATAATAAAGTTAAGGATTTTCTACCCAAAGCTCATAGAATCATTTTTACGAAAAAAGCCAATGATGGTATATCCATGACACGTAAGTTACTTAGAAAGGGATATAAGAATATTGTTGCTGTCGGTGGAGATGGTACTATTAATGAAGTAGCAAATGGCTTTTTTGATCTTGAATCACAGAACAAACAAGCTAAAGATTTTGGCAAAATTAGAGTTGAGTCTAGACTTAAGTTAATAAATCCAAAAGGTATTATGCACGTTATCCCATCTGGCAGTCGAAATGTACTAGCAAGATCCCTTGAACTAAAACATCAAGGAGCCGAATCTCTAATGCGTATTCGACATATGAAGAGACGTAAGATAGATGTAATAGCAGCTACTATAACCGATAAAGAAACTCCATCTTTAACTCATAATAGAATTCTACTGAATGCGGCAGAGATTGGTGTCGGAGCTGAAATTATTGATAGATCTAAAAAAGTAAGAGGAAAAGTAAAAAATCGCTTTGTATCAACAATGGCAAGTATAATTGCAACTCTTCCATCGTATAATAGCAATGAATGTGATATAGTAATAGACAAGCATAGAAAAATCTCCTCAAAGATGACTATGGGTATAGTTGCAAATGGTCGTTTCCTTGGGGGAGGTTTCAAACCAGCACCTCGAGCAAAATTCTCAGACGGTTTGTTGGATATCATAATATTGAAAAATTCAGGAAGTTTCAAAATGATTGATAAATTAATAGAACTAAAGGGAACAAGCACTTACAAATATGAAGAAGATATTCTTTATTATCAAGCTTCAGAGGTCAAATTTATTCCAAAAGAGAGAGATGTTACTGTTTCTGTGGATGGAGAACCAATTGGCATGCTCCCAGCCCTTTTCAAAATCTATCATAATGCCCTAACTATCAGGAGTGAGGCAACCTCAGCCAGAATTTAGATTTTTTTGGTGAGCTAGGATATATTTTGAATCATCAAATGAGTCAAGAATAGAGACTTAACCTTTGTTCAGGAGCTAGTTATTTGATATTTTTTGATAACTTTCTGGCAGCCTTTTTCCGTGCGTCCTCATACTTTTGCATCTCCGAATGATCGTCTGGAATATCTAAAGGTTCTTCTCCAAATTGTCCACTAGTTGCGTCGTTTAATGCCTGATCGCGTTTAAAGGGATTCTTTTTTTCTGTGCTCAATATTATTATTTACTTAGAGGATAACAAAGTATTAACTGGTTGTGATATTATGGCATACGTTCCGTATGTCGTCCCAGCACATCCTTGAAGCTTCTTGGCCTGCCATCCGCAAAGACGTCTTCAGGTGCATATTTCATAGAGAAGGCCAGCATTTGCTCAAGAATTGGAAGTACTGACTTTCCCTTCTCCGTTACAGAATACTCGACCCTTATTGGAATACCCGGATAGACCTTTCTTTCAATGAGATCATTTTCCAACATTTCTTTGAGGCGAATGGCAAGTGTTTTTGAATTAATACCCTCTATAGTTTCAAACTGATTAAACCTTGTATGTCCCAAAATAATCATATTTCTTAGGATATGGATAGTAAACTTTTTACCTATCAAGTTAAATGTACAGTCCACAGGACAGCGAGTAGTCATCGAAACCAATTTTTGTGCTTCTTTTTGATCCAATCTAAGTCGGACGCTCCTCGATCCAAATATCATTCAATACCAAACTCACTTACCCTTTCTGACCCTACTTACCATTTTAGCACCTAACAATTTATATACTTACTTATTTATACCTAATGAATAAAGGGATGTAAGTTGCAAATTGCAACCAGACTTGAAATCATTTGCTTCAAATTAAGAGGGTACATCACAAAGTTTGCCAATGTCTATTATGTGATGGCAAATGGTTACTTTCGAACCGCTAGCTACCGAATTCAGCAGGTGAATAGAAATGCAACTTGAAAGTCAGAAAATCAAGAATGCAATTTTAACTGCACTGGCCGATCCTGAAATGGTTAGCATTATCAATTCAACAATCTACCAGTCCAAATCAGTCTATGATATCATCATGGAGACCAAGATGCCTCATACTACCGCTTACAGAAAAATTAAATGGCTGGTTGAGCAAGACCTTCTTGTAGTTGACAGGATTTGTATCACTGACGAAGGAAAGAAATACAGTCTGTTTCTTAGTGTCTTTAGATCGATAGTCGTAAAATATGAAAACATCAAGATAATGATAGAAGCAGAACAAAACATCGATCCTGTAAATAGATTGACGGAAAGATTCTTCTCACTGTGAGTCGATAAGGTTAAGCATATAGTTGAATGATTGATTAGCCTGGCAAAGCTACTTGAGGATTGAAGTAAGGCTTTCTACGATTTTATGGCCAGACCTGTAAGAGTAGTAAAATCTCACGAAAATAATTGAGGCAAAAAGAATCATAGAAACTAGATGTATCTGCATGCCAAGATCGTGTAATTCAAAGGGGAAATCAAATGATCCAGATTCATATAAAGTAATCACAAATTCTCCACCAATCCAGATCAAAATGAAGATAGAAACTTGAAAGAGGAAGGATTTGGGACTATGTGAATGCCAAGCCAACCACACAAATATTCCCAGTGCCACGAATAATAAATAAAGTGTAAAATTACTCATAAGATCCAAAACTGGAGATATTATCATACTGTAAGTTTCTCCTTTTTGGATCTAACCATATATATGAACGCACCTCCAAAAATTATTAAAACAACAATAGAAATGGTTCTAAAGAGTCCTTCTCCCAATACTTCCTCACCTGCAAAGTATGCCAAATGATAAATCCCGTGGATGAAAATGAAAAGTGATAATAAAATTGTAAGAATCCTAAGATTACTTTTCAATCTTAAACTAAGGTACACTGGAACAATGGCAGCAGCAAGCATGATAACAGCACTAGCCAAATGAAGTAGGTTTTCGTCAAACAACTTAGTTAATTGCTTAAGTTCACACTCGACATATAGATATTTTGCACAATACCATATTATGGGATCCACATTTGGGTCCCACTTGCGGGTTCTAAAGATGGGATTTGTCTCTATGTTAATAAAAAAACCGTCATAAATATCATGTAATGTATAACCATCATTTTAACAAAAAGACCTTGACATCATGCATCATAATATCGATGCTGCTTATAGGTATGATTTATTCTTCACACTACTTTATCAAGTGGACTCGTTTCGAACATGTATTATAACCGTTCCTGTAGAGCATGTGGCACTCATTTGGAACCTACTTCCGTTTGTAACACATGTAAAGAATACGTATCTTGGAATTGCCGCAAATGTCTCAGAATGGATGACGTTACTCACAGACATGACTATTGTAGAATACCTTACAAGGTTGAAGTGGGTCTAGTAACAAGCTACAAACAAGAGAAGACGAAAAATAAGATGGGCATGTATTCCTTCCTAAAGAGTAATACCGAATCGTAAATCTTCAATGAGTCATCCTAGCTTTTGAATTAAGTACAGCTTTGACATATAGATATTTTGCCGTAATCCAAATTGTAAATCTCACATGTGGATCCCGTTTCCGGGTTCCAAAGATGGGATTTGTCTCTATGTTAATATAATTCCGCAATAAATATCACGCTATGGATAACCCATATTTTAACAAAAAGA
>JAATVL010000031.1 GCA_014523525.1 Nitrososphaerales archaeon TH703
AAGTAGCCATAGTTCCAGTAAAACAATTCGAATATGATGTTGTTGTATTTGTTTCCGTGTTAGTGGTTTGTGCATAGGTATTTTGGACTATACATAAACTTAATACCATTGCCGTAACAATTACATAATAAATCTTTATCATTTTATTATCTATCATTTAATCTATATAATTTATCTAAATCAGTTTCGTTAGAAAAATCCTAATATTATTCAGGAAATAAATTCTGCATTATTTTCCATTAAATAAAATTATAGAAAATGCACTTGATTGTTGAGTTTATTTAATTGCTTATACAGATTTTTTTACAGTAACGTTCCAAGAAATATGAATATTTTTATACCAACCAAAAGAAAAGAAAGAAGTTAGTAATCAACAACTGATGGGAGGAATTTATAGTTTGAATGAACAAGAACCAACCAATTTCCCACCAGTTGTTTGAGTTTGCATTGTGGTTAGGTGCACTACATACTATAAAAGGGCTTACGTAGAATGTTATAAGAACATATGAATTAGTAACGTTATTCTCTATGAAACTCTGATTATTTTATAAAATAATCATCAAATTTCTGTATGGTAGAAAATTTTATATCTAGTAGTTGG
The DNA here is from genome assembly GCA_014523525.1 of Nitrososphaerales archaeon TH703. Lineage (GTDB taxonomy): Archaea > Thermoproteota > Nitrososphaeria > Nitrososphaerales > Nitrososphaeraceae > TA-21. The sequence goes on from JAATVL010000031.1 coordinate 602, forward strand.
TAAAATAATAAAATGAACTGTCCTAAATGTGATCATGAGAATTCTACTGAAGACTCAGTTAAACAGGTAGCAGAATGTCCTTGTGGTTGTCATAATGAAACCCATTTGTTCTAATATTTATGGTCTTGCTGTGCTAGTTCCAATTTTTCTTAACTGCTTCCATTTCTGCTGCAATTCGATACGATGGAATTGTTCGACCCAATAATTGAATTATAGTTAATTATTCAATTTAAAACCTAAATCACTGAAAGGGGAGGGTCATTTTGTATCTGATTTTACGAGTGAATGCGCAACTAATATGTATAAATAAAAAAATTCTTATAAATTCAAACTTTCAAAATAGTATCACTAGCCATGGACGGATGGATCATAGTCCATAAGGTTGTATATGGATACTCGTGCTCAAATGTTTATAATCCATTTAAATACGCTCTAATAATAATTATAAATTAAAAACAGGTGGGCCAATCGTAGATGCTAATGGTACCTTACCTTCATGTTGACCCACCAGGAACGGAGCGTTGTTACGGGTTTATGCATAACTATGGTCAACAAATAATATAATGGTTTAATTTAACGCAAGGTCGCCATCCCTTTTTCATATGAATAGAATATTCAGATTGATTATTTTATGTATAAATAATTATTTTTTTTATCGTACGCAAGATCAGCCATTGTCAAAACCTTAAAATTGCCGTCATGTAAATATTTCATCTCCTTATTAAATAAATCCAAGTCAGTATTGTAATCAGCGCCTTGATCGCCTGCTCTGTGATATATGATTATGGGAATTGCCATTATTGTACCGTTTTTATTATAATTGGATTGGCTATTTACTACTTGGATGAATCTGTCAAACAATGCAGGATCATCATATGAATTTACTCTTCGTGATAAGTCGTGACTCCAGCCTCTTATGGAATATTTGTTAGCGTAATTGAGTTTACCATTTTTGGTATATGTTCTGCAGTCACTCTGATTCGATTTATCCTTCCAACCATCGCAGTGTAGAAAAGTAAGAGGACTGCTCGCCGTTCTAGCCAACTCATAATACTTGGATACTATGTTTACTATAGTTTTGTTCTCCCATCCTTTATCAAACGGATATGCAAAACTTGTTGCGTTAATTCCACGTTCCTGAAGACATTCCTTTGACATACCTATCTGATATTCTAGGCTCTTTTTTGATGAATCACTTAGATTATCATGATTCATTGTATGAGATCCTACGTCGTGCCCTTCTTTGTATAAAGTCTCTAACTGAGTCCAATTCATAAATCCCTTTTTATTGTCTAAATAATTACAAACAACATAAAATGTGGCCTTAAATCCATACTTATCAAGTATGGGTTTGGCTTGAGTAAATTGGCTCTTGCGATTATCATCAAAGTTCAAAATCACTACTTTATTATTTGTTCGATTAATCGTGGCCGAGTCGCCATATGTAACTGGAAACTGTTCGCCTAAAAGAATTACAAAAATTCCTACAACCAAAATACTAAATATGATAATAAGGTTTCCGTTACTATACAATTTATTACTGTCAAAAAGTCTTTCATCCATAATTTATAGATACAGACTTCTTTTCTGCAAAAATTCTGGTAAACCTAGTAAAAATAATAAAAGTTATTTTGAAACATTTTATATTGTTGTCCAAACGATCTTGGTATGATATTTTAGATATTTCTAAGCCTATACCGAGGAAATTTAGGATCTCTTAAATATTGGATACTGTAATGGTGAACAATGAATATAACAACGTTGGGTTTGTTTACTAAGCTTTTCGCATTGACGATTGGGCTTTCAATGCCCACGGTGGTAGCACCAAATCTAATTACTCAAGCATTTGCGCAAGATGAAAACGAGACCTCAGAAACAGGAATGAAAAATATGAGTAACGCGACTAGAACATTAGGTAAAATACCTTCAATGTCAACCCCGGGAGAAAAGACATTCTATGTATTCACCTCGGAAGTTGAAAACGTTGATGAGAATAAATTAAAAGTTGCAGGAGATTCATACTCTGTCCATACACTCGTCGCAAATAAAGGGGACAAGGTGACCGTCAAATTCTACAATGTTGATGATGTACAAACAGAAAGGCATTCATTTACTATAGGCGATCCATATAAAGTAGATATCGACCTAGGATTTGGTCAGAGTGGAAACGCAACATTCACTGCCGATGAGACAGGAGTTTTTCCCTATTACTGTAGATATCACTTGCCAGTTATGACCGGTCAATTAATAGTGCTACCATAAACCAAAATTTTTTTTATTTTATGTATTACGGACAAAGACGTTTGGAGATGTATTAGTAATTTTAAATATGCTTTTTGTGTGTTAACATTTATACAATTGTACTACATTATATATCTATTACTAGTATCAATATAGATAGTAATTGGTATCAGAAAGTGCTGTTGTGATATTTATCCCTACAGCTTTAGTATTTACATTGGGACTTTTTACGATTGCCTCTGGATATATTTCTACTCCGGTTCAAAATTTTGATGTACCACAGAGTTACTCTTTTATTACTAAATGGGGTTCTAAGGGTACAGATAATGGCCAATTTTTACGTCCTCATGATTTAGAATTCGATAATCAGAGTAAGTATCTGTACGCCGTTGACAGAGATGGGAACCGTATACAGGTCTTTGATAAGAATGGAACTTTTCTCTTTAAATTTGGACAAAAAGGACATGGTGATGGACAGTTTTTAGTACCTTACGGATTAGATGTGGATCAAGCCGGGAATGTTTGGGTTGCTGATAGAGGTAATCATAGAATACAAAAATTTGATAGTCAAGGAAACTTCATTTTAAAGTTTGGTAACAAAAATAGCCACCCCAGCAATGTACCTGGTAATTTTGATAATCCGAGACATGTAGAAGTAGATAAAGCACTAAAATATGTGTATGTAGCAGACTCTAAAAACAACCGCATTCAACAATTTGACATAAACGGAAATTTTATCAGAGTTATAGGTGAATTTGGAAAAAAGAGTGGACAATTCGATCTTCCTACTACCATTGAAATGGATTCAAGAGGTAATTTTTTTGTAAATGAACGAGGAAATGAACGTATTCAGAAATTTGACAGTAATTGGAACCCCATCCTAATGTGGGGATCGAAAGGCAGTAAGAACAATCAGTTCTGTCACATTGAACACTTAGCACTGGATAAATATGATAATGTGTATGTAACAGATCCGCAATCAGATCCTGGATGCAGTATGCAGCCTCGTGTTCTCAAATTTGATAGCGAGGGTAATTTTATTACAAAATTTGGGTCATATGGTAATAAATCAGGTCAGTTTAAAGATCCAGAGCATTTAGCAATAGATTCTGATGGAAATGTTTACGTTTCTGATAGAAGTAACAATAACATACAAAAATTTTCTCCAGCGATATCATCCTAACAAATTTCTAAATGAAAAATTAGATAAACGTTTTGGATATGCTTTATGGCCTTCAAGACACTGCTATTGCAGAATCGAAGGGTTTTTTCTGTTTTTTGCTTCCTTTTTATTGGTAATTATTAAGCGAATCCAAATAGTTCGTTTGTGATTCAAATTCAACACAAATTTTAGTCCTAAACATGTAAGATTAGAAGATTAATCTATACAAATAAGAATTAAAATCAAATATTAATATCATAGTATCTCGGATTTTTATCTAAATACCATCTACCATAATTGTTTATAATGGATTATCTTTGGATTAGCTTACAATAATATAGTTGATATTTGTATGCTTTTTGATTAAAAAATATCACTTTAGAGAATCTAAAATGATAAGACATATGATTGAATAATTTTAATATTCGCATCAATCAATGCAGTATTCTATACAAATAGCTATATAGTTCAGATAATATCAGAAGAAAAATAATCAACATAAATCAAAATCTAAAAAATTTGGGTAATCGGCTATACATGTCTGCACAAAGGTCATCATATTCTAAGAAATTCGCAAAGGATCGATTTATTTACGTTAGTTTTGAGCTTCCTTTGATGAACAAGAATCGATCAATGCAAACAATACTATTGCTAGGAACAGTCCTTGCTGTCGCGATGGTTGGTATTGCCAGCAGTAACGCTCGGGTATATGCTGGTAACGGGGGCTATGATACAGGTGACGATCATATAAACTGGAAAAAATTCAAAAAATCAAACACTTATCAAGATGCAGACAAAGATACAAAAAAATGTTTTGAAAATGCTCATGATAGAGGAGGTAACTTGGCTGGCTATGAAGTAAAGAACTGTGAAGAAGATTCCGGCTACGGAAAAGATGGTAATGGCGATAAAAACAAGGACTATGGCGACAAGAACAAAGATGATGGCAATAAGAAAAAGGACTATGGCGACACGAACAAAGATAATGGCGACAAGAACAAAGATGATGGCAATAAGAACAATGATAATGGCGACAAGAAAAAGGACTATGGCGATAAGGGTAAAGATAGTGGCGACAGTGGCAAAAGTGGCGACAGTGGCAAAAGTGGCGACAGTGGCAGCGGAAACTCCAATTAAATCCAGAAACTAAATACCCACCTTTTTTTCTTTTTTAGAAACAAGTAGCTATTGCTTTATTATTGGTAATTAGTGTACTAATTTATGGTAATGTCCAGTAGATTAAACAATTTAGTACAAGTTCGGTGGGACCAGTGTAGAATTTCACACTAGTCGAGCTGTAGAGGAGGTGGTTTACTGATGTCAGATATCTAGCATCGTATCTTTATTCTGTATTCAAAGCTATGTATTTCCCCCCTTGTTAATAGGAGCAAATACCTGAATCCTTGCATTACCTCTATCCACTACATAGACATTACCTTGAGAGTCAATGGAGACATGTTCAGGCTTTGAGAATTGACCATCACCTTTTTTTAGCGGTCCTTGTCCGTCAGGGTCTATACAGCCTTCTCCAGTGGACATCTTGCAAGGAGAACCAATTTTGCCGAGATAATGTCCATCGGTATCAAAAATTTGTACTCTTGGATTTGATGCTCCATCAACTATATAGACTCGATCTTGAGAATCGATTGCTATGTGTTCTTGCGGGAGTGAAAATTGCCCGTCACCTGTTCCATTTGAACCCCACCTCTTCAAGAAGGTTCCATTATTACTAAACACTTGCACACCGGGCTTATTCAATTCACCTACATAGACATTTCCCTTAGAATCAACATCTATTGCATGTGGATGAATAAACTGCCCATCCCCTGTGCCTTTAGAACCCCATTTGTCGACTAATATAAAACTGCTATTAAATTTTAATATTCTGTCATTGCCTGTATCCGTAACAAATATCCCGAAAGGGGATAATACTATGTCTTCTGGCCTATTCATCTGATTGTCCAAATTACCTCTGCCGTTACCGCCTTTCGCTATAAATGTACCATTTGCATCAAATTTTTCTATACGATGATTCTCTCTATCTACAACGTATATTTTATCTTTTGAATCAATGCCTATGCTATATGGAACGTTAAATTGCCCATCACCTGCGCCTTTAGATCCCCACTTTTTAACGAACTTACCATTGTGAGTAAACTTCTGTATGTTGTCCAATTCCCTATCACTGACATAGACATATCCTTTCGAATCAAAAGCTATATCATGTGGCCTTACGAATTGCCCATCACCTGCGCCATTAGATCCCCACTTTCTAATGAGCGAGTAGTCAATCTGTGTGTTTTCATTATTTTTTTGAGGTGATTCTGAACCTGTGCTACTATTTGTGATCATAGTGGCTAAAAAGATTGTCAGGCTCGTAAAAATAAAAATCACAAGTACTGTCCTTTGCATTAATGATTATTAACTTCTTGGAATCAATTTAGATAAATGATATGGTACATTCGACTAAGTGTCTGGTCTAGAGATGGGATCCAAGAGTGGATTAATTAGATGCTTGTATCACACTGTATATATTCTGACAAATATACATACTTTTGCCCTTGAATGGAATATGGTATTTGAGGCTTATCCCAATTAAGTTAAAAGTACCGTTACTTTTACTGAATATAGGTAGTGTTAATAATGTTTAACACTACTCTTTTGAGTTGGTATCAATCAATAATTAAGATTGTTACTAGGCTAAGTCCTTTACCAAAAGACTTTTCAGTTTCCTGCAATCTAGTTTTGTGCTTCATCATCCTGTTTTCATTTTCAGCAGGCTGTGTATATGCGTATGACAACACCGATGTTGGTTCAAAATTAAATGAGTTTAATTTTGCCGTTGCTGGAGATTTTGGCTGCGGTGATGAAGCGAACAAAACTATAGATGCTATGGTGAGTAAGAAACCAGAAGTAGTATTAGCGTTAGGGGATCTGGCATATAAAAAGAAACCAGATTGTTGGTTTAATATGATCTCTCCGCTAGAGAACATTAGCAATTTTAAGATTTCTTTTGGAGAACATGACGTTTCCAGAGGTATTATTACTTATAACCAATATCTAAAACATTTTAATCTTACCAAACCCTATTATTCGTTTGATTACAAAAATGTTCATTTCATAGCAATGGCAACACCAAAAAATACACTAATCCCATATAATGATACCTCAAATCAGTATCAATTTATAAAAAGAGACCTTATGGAAGTAAATAAAAACAAGAACATTGATTGGATAATTGTTTATTCATTTAGGCCATTTTATTCTTCAAATTCTACTCATCCTGGTTTGGACGAACTGCAGGATTTATACCATCCTCTATTTGATAAATACCATGTAGACCTTATACTCCAGGCTCATAATCACAATTATCAACGTACATATCCTCTCTCATACAATATTACCAGACAATACACTCCAATAATAACGGATAAAAATACTGAATCATATAATAATATTGAAAATGGACAAATATTTATTACAGTAGGTACTGGAGGGGCAGAGTTTTATAATTTCACAGGCCAGGCACCTTACGTAGTAGAACAACTACTGCTACATGGTTTTTTAAATGTGGATGTGACAGATAATGGATCAAAATTATTGCTTACATTTTATGAAAACACAGGCATGGCTCGGGATCATTTCACCATTTCAAAGACAAAGAGATGATGAGTTTGCTTGGATCGATTATTGTTTTGGTATTTGAAAACCAATTATGGATAAGCGGTGTTTTCTTGAGATGACCTTATTTTCAAATCTAATTTTATTTTTATAATTATAAATTTAAAATGAATTAAAATAATTAATCTCCGTCAAAGTAAATTCTCCCGGAAAAAGAGCAAATTTAAATTCAGTGCCAAAGTGAAGATATAGGACTCTAGTTAGATAGTCGTATTACAATGCTTAAAACTTTCATTGCACTAATGATTATAGTGTTGTATTCATTTAACTTTGCGAGAGTCCAAGAGTACTTTGGTTGTAACCTTTCTTTCGCCATATATGGAGGATAGGTAAAACATGGAGGTTACATTTTTGCTAATTCAACAAATTCCAATAAATGAACTAGTAGAGATCCTGCTTTATGCGGCAGGTGCTGCATTTTCCCTTATTTTGGTATCATTATCGATTTCTGCATATACAAAAAGTGATATGAAGAATTTGAAATATGCCATTGGGGCATTCTCCCTGTTTTGTGGTTTTTTGATATATGAAAGCCTGGAACTGATATTTTCGTTTGATAACCCCATTACAGATATAGTTATTCCATCTACCTCACTGGCAATTCTGGTATTGTTCTTCATGGCAGTGACAAAAAAGTTTAATCAACAGATTAATCGCAATCTACAGTAGCAATTTCAATTCCTGTCTTGATTATAGCACGGACTTTCTGCTATTTCATCATGTTTTTGAACTTTTTCGCATCTTGATTCTTTTTCGAAACAAGGATGACCATCACCTACTTGATCATAACATAAGTCTTTATCTTTGTCAGCATTTACTGATGATAAGTAACTTAAACTGCTTGTTATCGCCATTACTAATACAATGACTATTATCGATTGTATGATAAGCTTCATTTTTTTCACTATCCTAATTCTATTCTATACTATTTAAATTAATTAAGTAATTTGATACAAGTATCTAAGCAAATTTGCAATTTTGAAAACGAACTATTTTGAAATATTATGTGAAAAATAAAATTGTTCAAGAATAGTGCATGCAATTCGTTACTATATTAAGAAATTTTTGGAATACCTAGACATAATTTTAGATAACAATAATTTATGCGTAAAAATTAACTAGCGATTATAAGTTGTTTCTTGTTCGTTCAAAATGCAGGTTCATCTCCACGATTTGTATAAAATATGTAGGTTCATAAATCAACTCCGGGCGCATATTTTATTTGATATGCGTTCTCGTAACATTTAGACAGTTGTATCACAAGTTTTTAAGACTATTTTGATGTTGTGAGATACTGATCTTGGTCTCTCCCTACGACATGAATCTCGCTCTCGAAATGATGTATGAGAAAAGCCTTCTCGTCCTAAATTATTAAAGATGAAATATTACATGGAGTTTGAAAAAGGTATATGCAGTTCCTGTGGACAGGAAAAAGAGCTACTATCAAATGGCAATCATTTTGAAGAGAAATATTGTAAAGAGTGCTATAAAAATCAGAACGGAAAGATAAGCTGTAAATTTTGTGGTCTGCAAATGCAGTACCATCACTATCATAAACACATAATCGACATTCACAGTAGATAAGCCAGAGTAACTTGACCTATGGAAATTTCAATCAATATATTCGGTTCACCGCTAAACCAAAATCATCGACTTATACACTTGTACCAGTTAACTTATTTTCCAGCCAATACAATGAAAATTATGAAATATATATATTCGGTTATGTTTGCCACAATGATGATAATATTAACAGCATCGACATTTAGTTACTCTTTTAGTCAGACCCCGGATTCAAATTTGGCTTCAAATATTTTTAATAATAAAGAGCTGGTTGTACCAAAGAATGTAAAGAACTTTGTAATTTTAATTCCAAACGAGGCACATGAATCTCCAGACTTGCCAAAGGATCAGAGATTGATTAATCAACCATATGTACCGCAGAACTTAGTTGTCCATCCTGGTACTAAAATTGTCTGGTTTGCCGGAGATGTGGGACATATGCGCAAAGTAATACTGGAGGATGAGAACTCGAATGAAATCTTTAATTCTATCTTAAAATTTAATTCTGCAAGTAAGGCACTCCCTTTTAACCAAAGTGGTAAGTTTACTTACATTGAAACCAAAGCAAACAAGGATGATCCAAATTTTGTCATGAAGGGGAGTGTAACCGTGACTGGTCCTGAGCCTAACTCTGGTATTGACAGCAGCAAGAATTCACTGAAATCCAATTTTGATACTCTGTCGATTATTATGATACCAACAAAGGATATCAATAAACATGCTAAAATACTCAATGAAAATAGTCTAAATATCCTAGATCAATATTCATTCAAAGACCTTAGACAGACTGCAGGAGGAGGAGCAAATCAGACTTTGCTTGTTTTAGGAAGCAATGGTCCAATCGATGCAACTATCTCAACACTCAAAAAAATCACTTCTACTTTACCATATAGCTAGGCAGTGTCATGACTTATCAATTGTCTTAGTTTAATTTGTAGCTTAACTGTGTAAACTTACTTGGTTAATCAATGGATTATAAGGATGCATTATCAACACTTACGATGTCATCAAAAACAACAAAAATGCTTGGCCTAGGAATAGCTGCAATTGCTTTTCTTTTAGCAACAATCCCAGTCTTCCATAGTGGCGTTCTGTATGCTGACTCAGCAGACAATGATAACGGAGGAGACCATGACAACAACTGCGATAATGGAGATCATGGAGACTGCGACCATGGAGACCATGACAACGACGGAGGCCATGACGAAAATGATGATGAGAACTAACAGCATTAAGCAGAGCTGAAAATGTCTACGCCGAAGCATTAGTCAATAAGTACTGATCGAGTCTGCAAACTGTAGATATGAAAGTATAAAGCAGACTCGTCTTTTTTATTTTTACTTATGAATATCTTCAATTCCGATACTCTGAAATGGCGCAAATTGAAATAGACGGTCACTTATGGATCTATTCTAGGGACCAAGAAGATAAGGTTGCATTCGGCTTCACTTAAAGCCACTTCCAGCGAAGAGGAATAAAATACGATTTTAGTTTTTAGTAGATCACTACTAGACTTTCCTTTAATGAGGACTCAAATTTCGTTTCAAATTCATAATTATTGAATTGACTATGGAACAATATCATATGTAATGTGAAATGAAGACAAACTCTAATACTTATTTATTCGACTTATTTAAAAATGGATTCGATAATAGAATGATATTAATGCGGGCCCGTCGGGGTGTGAATCAATATTGACATGATATTTAGACCCAATATATTATTCCATTTCCCATTATGACTTAGACCACTTTCTCATCCATTGTAATAAGTTAATGATAGATTCTACTAATTCCTGCCCTTTTGAAGTAAGTCTGTATTCTACTCGAGGAGGTATCTCATTATATGCCTGCCTTTGTAATATGCCTCCTTTTTCTAATTCTTTTAGTCTGCGAGCTAGGGTCTTACTACTAAAGCCCTTTAGCAGATGTCTAAAATGTTTGTATCTAACTGGGTCTGTAGAGCAACAAAGTGGTATTAACATCTCTATTGTTCCCCTTTTGGTAATTAACTTCCTAATTTTGGCTGTCTCTTTCATTAGATTTGCTGCATTATAACCCGCAAAACTACATTCATTTTTATACATCGGTAACTGCTTTACATCATGTCCTTTAGTTTCCAATTTGTCCCCTAGTTTACTAAAGTCTCCTTGACAACTTAAATAGTTTCTGTAGTAAACAATAATGATATGAAGCAAGGTGTGTTGAAGGCAAAAATTAAAGAAAGATATGGAAAGATTGCTTTAAGTGGAAATTCAGATTGTTGTTGCACACCACAGGAATGCTGTAATACTACTGATTTCAATCCCAAATCATCATCAGTTGCTATCGGTTATGATAGCAAAGCATTAGATTCTATACCTGAGTCTTCAATACTTGGAGTGGGTTGTGGAGCTCCACTTAATTATGCTAATTTGAAAACAGGTGAGATTGTGGTAGATTTAGGTTCGGGTGCTGGGATAGATGCGTTCTTAGCATCCAAACAGGTTAAGGGTGAAGGTAAAGTCATTGGCATAGATTTTACTGATGATATGTTACAAAAAGCCAGAAATGCGGCAATCAAAATTGGGTTTTCAAACGTGGAGTTTAGAAAAGGAGATATTGAAGATAAAATCCCTGTTGAAAACAATTCGGTGGACGCTGTAATAAGCAACTGCGTTATCAACCTCACCACAGATAAATTAAAAACGTTCAAGGAAATTTACAGAATCTTGAAGAAAGATGGCCAAGGAAGAATGATTATTTCAGACTTGGTTACAAGCAAAGAAGTGCATGGAGAAACAATCAACTCAGATGATTGGTGTAATTGTATTGACGGTGCATTGACTAAAGATAATTATATTAACTTTATTAAGCAAGCAGGATTTCAAAATGTCAAAGTTTTGAATGAACATACCTATCTAAGTGAAGATAAAACTGATGGAAGGAAAATAACAAGTATAATTGTTGGAGCGATAACAAAATGAAATTATCATTTGGCAAATCTAAACTAAAATCAGAAAAGATAATCCTTTTTGTGTGCGTGGAAAACGCTGGTAGAAGTCAGATGGCTGAAGCATTCTTTAACGAAAGTGCTCCAGAAGGATACAGAGCCTTAAGTGCTGGAACAAAGCCAGTATCACAAATTAATCCTGTTGTAATTGATGTCATGAAGCAAGTTGGTATTGATATTAGTAATCAAAAATCTAAGGAAATTACAGAGGATATGATGCGCAACTCTTTCAAAACTGTAAATATGGGTTGTATGGAAAAAGAATCATGTCCAACGCTATTTTTACCAAATGTTATAGATTGGAATTTGGAAGACCCTAAGGATAAACCCATTGAAAAGGTCTGGGAGATAAGAGATGAAATTGACCAGAGAGTAAAGGAGCTTGTCGCAAGTCTTAAGACTCACCAGTAAGTTAACAATCACTCAAAAGAAATTTTTAGCTGAAGTTATTGGCACTTTCATAGTAGTAGCAACTGCTGCTGGTTCTGTTGTTCTTGTTGTGAAGCTAGGGGGAACGCTAGGTATTCCTTTCATAGCTTTTGCCCCTTTTGTGGGAGTTGCAATAAGTGTTTACCTTTTTGGTAAAATTTCAATGGCTCATTTTAATCCAGCTGTCACTATGGGATACTTAATTACAAAACACTTGCCAAAAAATTTACTTGCCTGTTACCTATGTGCAGAAATAGTAGGTGCATTTCTTGGAAGCGCTTTTGTCAAGTATGTAATTGGAAGTGAGGCCAATCTGGGAGCTAATGCTCCAAATTATTATTATCCTCTTCCTTTGATATTTGGCGTGGAAGTTTTGGCATCGGGTCTATTGATGGCAGTCATATACGCAGTCGTTCATACAAAGGGATTAAGAGGTTTTAGCGGTATTGCAATTGGTGGAATAGTTGGATTGGATATTTACTTCTTCGCACTTATCTCTGGAGCTTCTATGAATCCTGCACGTTCTCTAGCTCCGGCAATACTATCAGGTTCTTTGGGAGATTTGTGGCTATACTTGTCTGCTCCGTTTATTGGAACTTCATTAGTTGCTTTGCTTCTGAGACGAAAATTTAGACCAAGATAATTACGGTTTCATTAGTGTAGTGGGGTTCTGCTAACTTGGTTTATAGTTTTTCTCATAATGTTTATGAACAAAGCCTAATAATTTTCGTTGGTTGAAATCATTTTTAGTCTACATTATAACATTCTTGATGTTCTCGACATCTTCTCTATACTTTTTGGTTGCAATATTTGGTGAGAGTACTGAAAGTAGTGAAGCTCATGGATTGCAGCTAGCTGAAGGACAAGAGAATGAAACTACCGAGTCTACCCACAATGAGAAACAAGAGGAAACACGTGAAATTCACAATGAATCTGGTGAATCATCTGAACAACACCTACAAGTATTAGGAATTTATGCTTCATCAGGACAATAGGGATTTCTAGTCTAGGAATAGAACCGGTAGGATTGTTGAATGCTATTGTGGCAGCGCTTCAGGTCATAATAATCGCTACTTCATTATATATTCTAATTACAAAGATATACCCCAGAGGGATGACTGTTGGTAAGTAGAGGTAAAATTTGCTGAAATAAGATGTAAGACGGGTCTCGGATATCTTCAAACATTATATTTATTTATTTTGTATGGCTATTAAGAATATGAAAACGGCTGATACACCAAACCCTCAGTATTGTGACACTTTTAACTATCAATCATACAGGAGTAAGACTGGAATCGGCATACAAAATTATGCTATATGTTCATCAACTTTAATGTTAATATTTTACTGCACATTAGTAGTCTC
>JAATVL010000003.1 GCA_014523525.1 Nitrososphaerales archaeon TH703
CTATTAATCTATGAGGATACATTGGTTGAACTCTCAGTAAAAGATGCCTATGACGAATTGGAAATTGTTGTGGTTTAAAAAATTATTATGTCATAGAATAAAACCAGAACTGGGCCGCTAGTAACGTTAACTTGGATGGAGCTTGGGATTAGCTAGTTTGCAAATTGAGAGTACAAAGTCGACACTGACTATCCTATTGTAAAGAGTGAAACTAAAAAGTAGATAATTAAAAAATTTTGATACCTGAAAAAGACCGAGGTATGTTAAAAAAAGTAGTTAGTGACCACCACAGCCACATCCATGTTCGTCTCCATGATGATGAGCATTAGAGCTTTCAGAACATGTTGGGCAAAGTGGATTGTTATTTTCAGACATGAATGTAATTCCACAGGAAGTACACTTTAACTTTTGAATACCTTCCATAATTTGTAAAGTCCGATGACCATAATTAATGTCTTTCTTCGACTGCCGTTATCATTACCCATTAATATTGATCGTCAATCTGCCTGATAAACAAATGAAAATCTCAAAGCACGAGGAAGCAAAAACAACGTAAGGTTATATTCCCTTTAAATTATTTAGAAGTGATTGACACAATTTGTCGTTATTCCTAGATTTAATGAGAATACTACAGAAATAATGTACTTTGAACCAAGGATTGCTAAGATAGTCAAAGGTGAATCTATAACTTGGATTAATCGGGACACTAAAGTTCATAACTTGACCTCTGGAGATGGGAACTCTTCATTACCAAGTCCTTTCTTTCAGACTGGTGGTATGTTGCCAGGAGAATCTACGACCGTTAAGATCGATAGTAATCAGCAAAGCATACCATACTATTGTACGATGCACCCTTCTGAAAGGGGTGTGATTGGAATATTTCCCACGCCGGAAGACCAAATGACAGAATCTGAAAAATCCAAACTTTTAGATGATATCAATTTGTCCATATCTGACAACGCAAATCAAAAAATATTAACTCGCCTTCAGAGACAACTAGATCCAGCAATTATTGAATATCTGAATGACCCTTATGCGACATTAATCCAGAACAGACTAATGACCATTGTATTCTGGGATATAAGTAATTTTTCAAAGTTAACAGAAGTCTTTAAAGATCATCCAGAGCTAATTGCCGTATTTCTTAATGAATATCTCGGTGTCGCAGTCCCGATTATACATGAATATGACGGGATTGTTGATAAATTCATTGGAGATGGTATACTTGCATATTTTGGATTCAAGGAACGAGATGATGATGGTTCAGTTGGAGCATCCAATTCAATTCTTGCTGCTCTAGAATTGAAGAAGTCATTCCAGATTTTTAAGCAAAATTGGCTGGGTATATGGAAGTCAGTTACTAATTTTGATATAAATATAGACGTAAAATGCGGTATTAATACTGGCTCAGTGTTAGTTGGACTCATGGGAAGCGAGGAAAGAGATCAGTTCACTGTAATAGGAACTCATGTGAACTTGGCGAGTAGGTTGGAAGGAATAGCCGAAGCTGATCAAATTGTTATATCACAATATACAAAAGAAAAGGTTCTAGAAAAATTCAATTTAGAAACTATTCAAATAAAAGAAAAAATAAAAGCGTTTGAAGATATTACAGAATATTACATTGTTCAAAGTCAGAACTAAATTTTCTGACAGTTGAGTCGATATCTAACCGTTTATTAGCATTAAGACAGTTTTACCGCTAAATTAGAACATAAATTGGATCCATATAAGGTTGCGACTCTTTCCCTAATGCTTGCCAGAATTGTATATACAATTAATTGGTTTAACGTTGCTTCTATCTTCTACCTTATAGCTTCGGACTTTGGAGAAAACATAGCCATGTTAGGAATAATTAGTGCTAGTTTTCTTATAGGAGTGGGTCTGTTTCAAGTACCTGCGGGGGTTATAGCTGCAAAACACGGTGCAAGAAAGATCGCTATTTATGGAATCATGATTGCATCATCTGCAGCGTTAGTTACTGGATTGGCTACTGATACGACACAAATCACTATATTGAGATTCTTAGTCGGCATCGGAATGGCATGTTTCTTTGGACCCAGTGTTATACTAGTTTCAAGATATTTAGGAAAAGAATCTGAAGGCCTAGGAATAGGATTACTAAATTCAGCGCATGCCTTGGGTGGAATTTTGGGATTGTTTGGTTGGGTGATACTAGCCGGAACATTAGGCTGGAGAGCCACGCTAATTTTGAGTGGTGGGTTGGGAATAGCTACGGCCATCATGTTAGGTATTACATTGATAAAGGATGAAGGTGAAATACAGAAAAAATTTAGAATCAAGATATCTTACGTGCTTGACACTCTATTTAACAAGTCATTGATAATACTTGGATTCACATTACTCGGATTTCAAGCAGGATCGAGCATGATTTTAACATTTAGTGTATTTTACTTTGTGGATCATCTGAAGATAAATCCACTGGAGGCAGGGCTAATAGGAAGTCTGAGTTTAATAGTTGCTCTTCTTTCATCTCCACTATTTGGAAGAATCTATGATAAAGTTGGAAATGCAAAGAAGTTGTTGTTCATATCAGGTATTCTGAGCGCAGTTAGTATGATAGGCTTTGCTACCGACTCGCTATATGTAATAATAATTTCAGTTATCATAACAGGATTTTTCCTATCAGCAGGTTTCGTAATAGTGTACGCCAAAGCAAAGGAAATCAACAAAACTCAGCCCCATTATCAGACTCTTGCTGTAAGTTATGTTAATGGTATCTCATTATTCGGTGTTTTCTGGATCCCAGTCTTATTTTCAATTATCGTCAACCGGCTCGGATATGAAATAGCCTGGTTGCTAGGAGGTCTGGCTGTTATTTTACTGGTGCTCCCAGTACTCAAGCTCAAATGAACAATTTATTCTGGTCAAAATCAATAATTATAAACTATTAGACAATTAGAATAAATTCTCTATGTTCTATCGTTAATATATGTCCGGTTTGAATTAAAAGTTCAAATCATATTCTATGATTAAAAAGGCGAGTATCTGAATGAATTGGAATTGGAATAAGAAAACAAGAGACTGTAGAGGTATTGTCATATTTATCGTAATTAGTGTATTTATTCTTCCAAGTGTACAGCAATCTGTATTTGCAAATCATGGTAAGGAGATTGCTCTCAAGTTAAGCGATTCGCAGTTTATAATACTTCCAGGCAAGAACGTCCAGCAAGTTAAATTAACTACTACATATTCGGTTTCTGATCCAGCTACAGTCGGTAAACACATTAGTGGAACCATGAAAATATATACACCCAATGGGACTTTACTCAAAACAACTTCTATTCCAAACGGATTCAAAGTAGATAAAAGTGGGTTTCAGCAATTTGTTACCAGTTTACCAAATAGTACAATTCAATCAATTAACACCATTGTGTTGTTTACAGATTTGAACAAGACTGCTCCATTATCAAATTCCATAACTAACAAATTGGTTCTAAATAAAACACGATAATAGATTTGATTTTATTCCATTGTTCAGTAATAGAACAATAGAATAATTAAATCAAATATCAAGTAAGTGCTTGTCTTAAAAAATCAACTTCAATTTGGAGATAGATTTTTTCTTTTCTATCGAATACCACACTCGAAAATTAGTAGAACTTAAATAATTTCTTACCGTGAATAAAGTTACACGATGATTACTGCAGAGATCAGTTTGGTTCCAGTCGGTACTGGTTCTGGAACAAGCATGAGTAAAGAAATAGCATTAGCTTTTGATGCAATTAGTGGAATCAAAGATCTCAAAGCAACGCTTACCCCTCTTGGAACTCAAATTCAGTCTAATAATATGGTAGACATTCTGAATGCAATAAATATTGCCCATGAAGCTGTAAAGTCTTCCGGAATTCAGAGGATTATTTCTATTGTGCATATAGATGAAAGATTGGACAAGGAACAAAATCTGGATCAGAAAGTTGATTCTGTCATGAATAGACTGAAGTAAGAGCAAATTCCCATTATGCTGAAAGATAAAATACTTTACTGAATACTATAATATTACAAATCAAGTAACATTAATTACATTCGTATCGCTTGACAGCTGGTTATATTCCTCTTTCGAGAACATTTCTGTCTATATATTGCTTATATATTGCTCAAAAACTCAAGTAGATATTTTTTAGACCATTTACCACTAAAATTTCGATAAAATTTACATAAAAAGTAAGTGACCATAGCTATGGAGAATTTATTCCAATTGCCTTGTTACTTGGGTGAGAGCATCTACAAGTACGACTTGATGAACCATGTTCTGAAAGCTTGTGACGACATGTACGATAATCACATATCGCTTCCTCAGCTTCACCCACTACATTTACAAAACGTCTGCGATAGCTAAGCATATTCTTTGTAAGACAATATAACATAATACCTTTTCTAAAATTATGACTTGTTCAATTCACCAATTTAATTACTATTGTGAAATATCTTTTCTACTACCGTTTTTGTTTCTATGAAAGGAGCATGTATATTTTTTGCTCATGTCTGCCCAATAATACTTGTCTATTTTAGGATTTAACATCGAGATGATTATTGCCTTCTACTTGATTTATTCAGCTAAATTCTGAAAATTATTAAAGAAAAAAGTCATGTAAATCGAATCAAATTTAAATCCTTAAAAACAAGATAGAAGTCAATGTTCAAACGACTAGGCGCCGCAATTCTTTTAGTTGAGGATTTACAAAAATGTATGTCTTTTTATAGAGATACTCTTGAACTAAAAATAAAGAACCAGTCACCAGATTGGGTTGAATTCCAGAATGAAAGCCAAAGTGCCGTACTAGCATTGCATCCTGCACGCATCAAAAAGAAAGGATCTTCGAATATGTTAGTCGGATTTAATGTAAGTAATCTGGAATCTGTATGTAAAAAGCTCGAAGATAAGCATGTCAAATTCTATAAAAAGATTACCCAAGAATCATTTGGAAAGCATGCAATTATTGAGGACCCCGAAGGTCACCTAATATCCATTGCAGAGATTCCACCGAAGGATGAATTGGGACAAATCCCATATTATCATGGTTTTGCTCCCGTTGAAGGTCTAATGTGATCTTCGATATTTTACCAATATCTATCTACTAATTTGATAAAGATTTAACCCAAATCAAAAAAACATTTTATTGGCTTAGAACTCTTTTTTGGCTAGATTAACTTCGGTTATCCATTCACATTTGACATTGGCTTTCGTATGATGTTTTTCAACAGATTCTTTATCTGGTGCATCGAGTAGGCAGAAACAAACATCAGCATCTTTGTTGTAGAAAAGATTAACGTGACTAACACCAAATTCATCTCTAGGAAGTGAACATAACTCTTTCAAATGCTGTTCAGCAAATGGAACTTTGTGAACATCTAAAAATACCGGCACAAATCAAATTATTTTCCTCTATTATAAATTGATTGCCAATTGTATTAAATTAAACAAGTACAAACTCAAACGCTAATTGAAATTTTGTGAAAAGTAGAGTTCTCTACATATCTTTTATATCATAATCAATTCTGTAAATACATGTTAATTGTCACGTAATCGTTCTGCTGATAATGAGATTAATGTAGTGTCTGACTCGATTATCGATATCACATTCCAAGCAATATCTAAGGCGACAACAGGCATTGACTGCTATCTTACTAATGATTTTTCTGGCGTTATTGATCCTGAAAAGTTATCACCCAAATTACTTGATCTCAAACATAAAGGATTGAAATTAAGAATGATCTCAGACATAAGTATGAAGGATTCCCCAATCTATAGAGGTTTTGTAAACTATTTTGATATAAGACATATAGATCAAATTGCATGTAATATTATACTTATCGATAGAACAGATTTTATGACGTTTCTCACTAATGCGAACAATAAGACAAGGTTATTAGTTCTATCTGATAAGTCGTTTGTTTCAGCGCAACAGTTTTTATTTGATTCGTTGTGGAGTATTGCGTTACCTTTCAAAGAGAAAATTAAAGAAATTGAATATGGTCGTGGAAAATCATTTACAAAAAATATCTCGAAATCTTTAGAGATACTTAGTATCATTAGAACATCAATCACATCGTCAATAGATGAGATTCTGGTTCTTTTCTCAGAATATGAGGTTTTGATTCATTCAAAGAAACTAGGAATACTGAACTTATTACAAGAAGCTACAAGGAGCGGTATAAAAGTCAGGGTAATAGTATATTGTGAAAATAATAATATTAAAGACGAATTAAAAGCCATGTTTATTGAGAATTTTCCTGATATCTCTGTTCAGTATTTACAAAAATCGTTACAAACAAAAATGACAACAATGATATTTGATAGAAGGACATTTCTTGACATTTCTACGGAAGTCAATTTTAATGAAAATCTTGAAGGTATAATGGGATCCTGCGTCTATTCGAATAATGAAATAAAGCTCAGCTCCCTAATATCCATCTTTGAATTTTTGTGGATTCAATCGGATATTGATAATCAAAAGGTAATTAAGCAGGCATATTTCAAACTTTTTAAAGGATTTAATCTTCGAGATGAAACTTACAAAAGGGACTGGACTTTTGAAACTAACAAGCAGGAAAAGTAAACCGACAGTAATAACTATTATCTAAACATCTAGTTCATCAAAATTCAGTACTTGCACCTCTTATCTTTAATTAGAATCAGTGTTGGAGCCAAAACAAAACTGAATCAATAATAATAAGTTTGTTGTAATTATAATAGTAAGATGAGTGAATTTGCTTTCTTTCGCTTTAAAAGTGCAAAAATGTTAACTGAAGACGAGGAACGGGATAAAGAGGAGATGATTAGTCTAACGGAGCAGGTTCTTGATTCAAAAGGCATAGAATGTGATGCTAGAATAGCAAAGATTTCCGAAGATCGATTAAGAGAAATACTGGAAGAAGTGAGAAAGCTACGAAGGAAAAAGAAAAAGAATAACGTGATATCAGAAGATGGTAGTTCGAATCAAGAATATACAGATATTCAAACTGATAATAAGGAGGCTCCGTACGTTAGCTAGATAGTGATTTAGATATGGTTATGGATAACCTCACAAATCGTTGGCTTGCTACCCTAGGTATAGGGGCATTGATTTTTGGACTGGCTTTGGTTGTTTTACGAGTTCCTGCTCGGACTATGATGATTTTCTTTGCAATTGGAATACCCGTGGTTTTTTTGTGGTTATATGCTGATGAAAGAGACCGGAAACAAAAGAGGGAAATTGAAGAGTTAAGCAAAATACAACAGCAACCTTGTATCTGCTCTGTTTGTAAGCATGAACAAGCAGAAGTATGTATAGATCAAAAGTGTCCTTGTTGTATTATCTTGAAAGGCGATAGCATAATAGGACATTCTATCAACCCGCTTCAATAGCGGAAAATAGTAAGCAATCTCCTGAACTAAGGTGGAAAAGAATTTTACTATTAGAATGTTACTATTAAACAATATATATCTTCTATAGTATCGTTATCTGACCAACCTGAAAAAAAGTTTTGGAATTGATAACACTAGTCTTTAACTTAGTAATCATTTGAATTCATTGTATTTGTATAAATTTAAATCAAAAAACGCCAGGGAATTAATCACTAATCACCAGACTCAGATTTCAGGGCTATCATTTTCATAAAATTTCTTGGCAATCCAAGTCTATCGATCTCTAATTGCCTTTAGAAATCGTTTGACTTATTAATTTAATAATTAAAAATTTTTAGCAATATATAACGTGAATCATTTTATCAAATATGTGTTAGGTTTACATTAACAACAAATACTTAAAAATGAATTAAGTTTAAACTAAGATGTGATTTTGTCGAGAGAAGATGATCTGTTTCATAGGGGATTAGTCTTAACGGATGATATAACGATTGATCCGATTCTTGATTTTGATTTATATCGTGATGCCATAGTCAACATCGTAAATAACTCTAGTCCAAAATTTACTATTGGAATAATTGGTGAGTGGGGAACTGGAAAGACCACTTTAATAAATTCTGTTGATAACGCGCTTGAAACTAATAAGAGTTTGATCAGAGTAAGGCTCGAAGCATGGCGATATAAATGGGAACAATTTCCAATAGCTTCACTATTGAAAAGTGTAGCATACGCGTTACCGGCTGAGAAACAATTCGAAGATTTAAAACAGAGGTTAGAAACAAACGCTATAAATTTTCTTAAAAATACTGTTGACATTCTTACATCTATAATATCAAAGTACGCATCAGAAGAGTATGAAATTTCACAAGAAATGTTTGATACCTTTAAGAAAGAGTTAAATTCAAAAATTCAACTGATTGCAGAATTAGATAGGGACACTGTCTACTTTGATGGTTTTGAAGAAATCAAGAAAGAAATAAAGAATCTGCGTCTAGAAAATCCTGCGTTCAGAATTATTGTATATGTTGATGATC
>JAATVL010000032.1 GCA_014523525.1 Nitrososphaerales archaeon TH703
ACGCAGTTTCCATTTTTCACAATGTCTAATATGAAATATATTCAACTTGAACCCCAAGGGGAAATTGCTTTACTGCGAATTAACAGACCTGAAGCACTCAATGCAATGAATATCGATGTTATAGCGGAGCTTTCTCGAACAGTGGATATAGTAGGTGATGACGAAGGTATCAAAGTTGTAATAATAACAGGGGCTGGTGAAAAATCCTTCTGTGCTGGTGCCGATATTTCATACATGGTGAACATAGACCCAATAACTGCGGAAAAGTATGCATCATCAGCACAATCCGTCTTGAACAAAATTGAACGTCTGGAAAAGCCAGTGATAGCCGCCGTAAATGGGTATGCGCTTGGAGGTGGCTGTGAATTAGCGATGGTTTGCGATATTAGGATTGCGTCGAGTAATGCAAAAATGGGTCAACCTGAAGTAACAATAGGAATTCCTCCTGGATGGGGAGGCACACAAAGGCTTATGCGATTAGTTGGGCCTGCAAAGGCCAAGGAACTAGTTTTTACGGGGAAGATGATTTCCGCGGAAGAAGCGTTCCAATTGGGCCTGGTCAATGGAGTGATTAGCTTAACTTCTGACGATAATTTACCTCCTGAAGCGCCTAAGGATAATAAAGAGAAGGAAAAGGAACGAAATAGTCAGATAGCAAAAATACTTAACAATAAACTCATGGATGAGTGTGATAATTTAGCCAAGCAAATTGCAAAAAATAGTTTTAATGCTGTAAAGGTGAGTAAGATGTTGATAAACAGGGGTATGGATGCAGATCTGAACACAGGGCTCAGATTAGAGATCTATGGTTGGTCTCTGTGTTTTGCACATGAGGATAGACAAAAGATGATGTCTGAATTTCTAAACAAAAGCAAGAAGTAAGATCTTCTTTCGTCTCCACTTTATTTGGAATCAAAATTTTGAAGTAACTCTAGCTGAACTACTGGGACGACAGACGTATGCATTACTCTGAATTTTAGATTCAGCAAATGCCTTCTCCATTGAATGCCCTATTTTATGTGCATCTTTAGCCGAATTTGTGAATGCAATCATCGATGGTCCAGCACCACTTATAGTTACTGCTAATGCACCGGAACGGATTGCATTTAATTTTACTTTATCATACCCTGTAATAAGGCTCTTCCTAGCTGGTTCTACTATAATATCATTTATGCCATTTGTTAGAAGTCTGGTATCCTGAAGGAAAAAACCACTAACCATAATACATGCATTGGCCAAATTTTTTGTAAGATCTTCAATTAGTATCGCTTTTGGTATCACACTTCGCGCCAGTTTTGTTTTCTTAACAGGTGTTAACAAGTTAGGAACACAAACTATGAGTATAAGATCTTTTGGTGTATCTACTTTAATAAATCGAAGTGTAGGAAATGTTCTTACAATTACAAATCCTCCAAATAACGAAGCTACCACATTATCATAGTGTTTTACACCGGCACTACTCACTTCTCCTTCTGCGGCAAAATCTAATAATTCATTGTCCGTTAATTTACATTTAAAAAGTTCTTTAAACGCAGTAACGGCAGCTGCACTGGATGCGCCACTACTTCCTAATCCCAATCCTATTGGTACTCCCTTGGTGATCCTAATCTCAAGATCATCTTTAATTTTGTATTTTTGAGCAAATTTCTTTACCGATAGACTTGCAGAATTATCTTCAACAATTGATGGAATATTTGCATTATTGTCTATTACGATTTTTATTTTTCCATTCTTTGTTGCTAACTTGCGGATAGATACGGTATCATAAAAGAGATCAAGTCCAAGACCAAAGACGTCGAAACCAGGTCCTAAATTGGCAGTTGATGAGGGCGCTGTTGCTTCACAAAATTCAAATGCTTCTTTCATTTTCAACTCTAGTCTCCTTTCTCTTCACCCAGATTAAGCGCCCTTGAAAGCGTTGCAGTAAGATTCACCATCCCACTCATTGTTAAACTTGACACAAGAATTGGGCTTTGCATGAGTTTATTTTTGAATAAAGCATGTAATAGATCCTTACTCAGAATTGAATATTCAATATTCTTTTCATTTTGCAATGAGTCTTCCAAAGACGATCTAGACGACCATTTCATTATTTCCTGCAATTTATCAATTACTAAATCCCTTTTTGTCATCACATCTATCTGCGATATGTTCAAACGAAGTCTTACAGATGTTGCCATCAATGCAATTGAAATGTAATTCATTGGGGTTGACGACGCTAGAATTCCATCAAAAGTAAATATGTTTATCTTATTGTCCGATTGAAAATTTGAAACAAAATATGGGCCACTTGCCCTGAATATAAATAGTTCAATCTGACCAGGAGTATCTACCACCACAAAATCGGGGTTTAAATTAAAAACTTCATCTTGAATTTCATCTAACTTTGTAGCTATCAAATCTGAGGCCATTATGAGCGCACCATTTGGGCCTAGGTCATGTTGAGACATTATCTTGTCTATGTCAATATAATTTCTAACATCAACATCTGGCTCATAAGGCAGCGAAATGACACCCGGGTCAAGATTCAATGAGATGGGATAGAAGTTGTTATCCTTATACCATTGGATTAGTTTGGATGTAAGAAGTGATTTACCAGAGCCGGCTGTCCCAGTAATGAAAATAGTTTCCAAATATAGTTGAAACAAGGAAGTGAATATATTAATTCTATTGATTATTATATGACCGGCTATTATTTTGCCTTGATTAGGTTTGAAATGGAGAATAATTGCAGTTGCTGTAAGCCTTATTCCATTCTTATTATTATTTGCCTTTACTCCCGTTTCTCCTGCAGATGTGTTCTCGGTCGGCCTACTACCATTCCTGCTTTCTGTATCGGCTGTTATGGTTCGAATTTTATTACAAGCGTATAGGTTTAGGTATTTCATTAACCACTTCATTGGACCAAATATTAGCACAACTGTCAAAACTATGAATGCTAGGATAGGCGGTGAATTCGTTACACAGACTACTCCATCTTTTATAGGTGGTGAAATAGTGAGAATTGCATGGCTAGTTAAAAACGGAGTTTCGACAGGAAAGGCTGCTTGGGTAGCAACTGCTGAAATAATCTCCGATGTTTTTGTAGGGAGTATTTTGGCATTCATCGCAGGTGTTGTGGCTATCTTTAGTGGTGGTTCCTTTATTGGTATTTTAATCATCATTGTTGCCATACCAACATTTGGATTCTGGTTTTCAGTAGTTGTTCTATCTGCAAACAGAAACATTCAGCTCCCCAAATTTTCCTTA
>JAATVL010000033.1 GCA_014523525.1 Nitrososphaerales archaeon TH703
TACATAAGTTAGAGTATGTCCTTTCTGTATTAAATATCGTCTTAAAACATCAAAAACAACTATAGTTCTTGCATGTCCAATATGACAGTCGTCGTACACAGTGATGCCACAGACATAGATCCTAATCTTATTGTCTTTTTTTGTAACAATCTCTTCAAGAGTATCAGAAAGTCTGTTATATATTTTCAAATTAAAACTAAGAATTTATGAAGACTAGTTAATAATAAATTCAAACATCTATGTAGATATCTTTTCCCTTTAAATCAATTTTATAGGTTTTTAATTTAACTCCCTCAAGATAATCCAATAATTCTCCAGTTCGTACATTATAATGCCATGAATGTAACGGACATTCCACCACTTCGCCATCTACTCTACCTGGTGCAAGTGAACCATCCTGATGTCTACACAAGGCTTCTATAGCATAAAATTTTCCTTTTGTTCGAAAAATAGCAATTCTAATTCCGCTTAAATTTACTTCCTTTCCAGTTTTCTTGTCAAACTCCTCAATACTTGCAGCACGCATCCAAGTCATGATTAGTTTTAAAGTTTCAATCTCTTATAAAATATTATGCATGATTTATTGCTTGAAAGTTCAGTAGGATTTCGCGTATTTTATCTGAAGCTGTGTCAGTCTATCAATACTTATTCCCAAATATTTTATGGATAACTTTGCTACATTAGAGTCTATATTTTCCGGTACAGAATAAACTTTGTTCTGCATTTTTTTATGATTTCTAAAAACATGTATTATAGAGAGGAGCTGATTTGCAAAAGACATCGCCATTACTTCTGGAGGATTCCCCTCAGCACCTACTAAATTAACAACTCTACCCTTTGAGAGAAGGAAAATTTTTTTCCCGTGAATGTGGAAACAGTCCAAATACGGTTTAATTTGGAAATTCTCTTTTGAATTTAAAAATAATTTATCCACTTCTATTTCATTGTCAAAATGTCCGGCATTTGCAAGTATCGCTCCATTTTTCATTTTTCTAAAATGTTTTTCTGAAATTACATTTTTTTGTCCTGTGCAAGTGATAAAAATATCTCCCTTGTCTACGACCTCAATAATTTTTCTTACTTGGTAACCATCCATATATGCTTCAAGTGCCCTAAGGGGATCAACCTCAACAACAGTAACAATAGCACCCAGGCCTTTAGCTCTAGATGCAACGCCTTTACCCACATATCCATAGCCACATATAACTATGTGTTTACCCGCGATAAGAACATTGGTCAGTTTGATAATAGCCATTAGCGTACTTTGCCCTGTTCCATATCGATTATCAAATAGATGTTTAGTACGAGCCTCGTTAACACCAATAATAGGATACAGCAACTTTCCCTTTTCTTCCAACGCTCTTAGTCTTGTGATTCCAGATGTTGTTTCTTCAGTTCCCCCCAATATCCCCTGAATTTTCTTGTTGTGTGCCATTATGTGAAGATTTGATCCATCATCGGTCAGTACTTGAGGCGCTGTTTCTAAAACTTGTTTTATATTATCAAAATATTCCCTTTCAGTTTCATCCTTCCACGCATAAACCTTGACCCCCTTTGATGATAGAAATGCTGCTATATCCTCTTGTACCGATAATGGATTTGCAGAGCAGAGAGAAACTTTCGATCCTAATTTGATCGCGGCTATTACCAAAACAGAAGTCTCCTTTGTCACATGTAGCGAAAGACCGAGTCTCAGGCCTTTTAATGGCTTGTGCTCAATTTTTTCATTAACTAATGTATTTATGATACCCATACGAGAGCATGCCCATTCCCATGATTTTTCCCCATTAGCAATTAGTTCGATATTTTTCATCTGGCTAATAACACTGAATCAATATGTTATAACTGATTAGCGATAAGAATATCGAAAATCATACGCATGAAAAATAAATACCATTTTCACTTTTTGTCATGAAACTGGTTAATTCAGATAGTTTTAATCTCTCATCGTCATCACTGACTCTGCTGTGCGAAATTCCAATAGAAACAGTGTAATAATAACGAGTGCGCTTCCGTATGCAAATGGAGAGATACACCTCGGTCACATTTCTTCTACTTATCTGCCTGCAGATATATTTCGAAGGTTTCTAAAACTAAATGGAGTAGAAGTATATCACCTGTGTGCATCAGATGATTTTGGTACGCCCGTACTTATTGAAACTGAAAAAAAGAGGACGAAACCAGAATTGTATGTAAAATACTGGCATGATAAAGACATTGATGATTTTAATTCAGTGGGCATAGTTTTCGATTCTTTTTCACAAACGAGCTCAGAAACGAATAGAATGTTTGTCCAGTATGTCTTCAATGTATTAAAAAAAAGGAGGCTTGTTTATGAAAAGGAAGTTGTACAATATTATTGCGAAAAAGATTTGAAATTTCTGCCAGACCGCTACGTAATCGGAAAATGTCCTTATTGTGGTGCAGAGGATCAGTATTCTGATCTGTGTGAAAAATGTGGAAGAATCCCCGAAAAGATACTAGATCCAAGGTGTGCTATTTGTGGAATGCCACCAGTCAAAAAAAAGAGCAACCACTACTTTTTCAAGCTATCCAATTTTGAAGATGTTCTTGAAAAGTGGTTAAAGGAAAACAAACTACTTCAACAAGATGTCAAAAAATATGTCCTCAACTGGATTGTAGAAGGTCTCCAAGACTGGGATATAACAAGAGATATTTCTTGGGGGGTGAATATACCTATTACTGGTAATGAGAAAAAAGATAAAGTATTCTATGGGTGGTTCGATAATCATTTATGTTATATTTCCTCTCTTATTGAACTATTAGGCGATGTAAATAAAGCAAAAGAAATATGGAATAGTTCTAAAATATATCATTTTATTGGAAAAGATATTGTTTACCATCATTACCTTT
This sequence comes from Nitrososphaerales archaeon TH703, assembly GCA_014523525.1. GTDB lineage: Archaea > Thermoproteota > Nitrososphaeria > Nitrososphaerales > Nitrososphaeraceae > TA-21. The sequence continues at coordinate 2,875 of JAATVL010000033.1, forward strand.
TCTTACCAGCAATTAGAATGGGTATAAATGAAGAATACAAATTGCCGGATCTCATCCCAACACGTGGACATCTTATGCTTCAGAATAATAAAATCTCAAAGAGCAGGAATTGGTATATTGGGTTAAGGGAGTTTGTAAATCTCTTTCAAGCAGATTATCTTCGGTTTTACATAGCATCAATTTGCAGCTACTCTCAAGATGATATCAACTTTGATTGGAATGATTTCGAAAAAAAAATAAACAATGAATTAATAGCAAATATTGGAAACTTTGTAAATAGAACATTAACTTTCATTAAAAAATATTTTCGCAATGTGATACCGAATCCAAATGAGTACGATGAGGCAGATAGAAAATCATTGGCAGAAATAGAAAGTATAGGTAACACAGTTGGTGGCTTTATTTTAGGTAACGAAATTGATAAGGCATTAAAAAACATTCTGAGTTTTTCCTCAAGGTTTAATCAATACTTTCAGAAAAAGGAACCTTGGAAAAAGCCTGAACAATCAGCTGCCACACTTTTTATTTCAATTAACGCCGTACGGTCTCTCTCCATATTACTTGCTCCGTTCATACCATTTTCGGTCGAAGAAGTTTGGAAACAAATGTCGTTGGAAGGTAGCATTTACGAACAGAGTTGGAAGACAATTGGATCAATACTGTTGAAGCCAGGTCATAAATTAGGAGATATTGAACCAATCTTCAAGAAGGTCGACACAGATAAGATAAAAGAGCAGGAAAATAAACTAAATAATAGTTAAAATTGGCCAAATCAGGATTAATGGTAGGAAGATTTCAGCCATTTCATAATGGTCATCTCAACCTTGCCGATCAAATATTAGATGACTGTGAAGAACTGATAATTGCTATAGGTAGCTCTCAGTTTAACTATACATTTACAAATCCATTTACGGCAGGCGAGCGAATTTACTTCATTCATGATTCATTAGCGCAAGCAAAAATTGATCTTAAAAGGGTATACATTGTGCCAATCTTAAATTTAGAAAATAATGCAATTTGGGTTCAACATCTAAGATCTATGTTACCTAAGTTTGATACTATATACTCTGGTAACAAATTTGTATTGGAGCTTTTGTCCCGTAGTTCTGAAACCTTCGATGTTCGCACTCCTAAATTTTATGACGAAATTAACTGTAATGGAACCAACATTAGGATGAATATTGTTATGGACAAAGAGTGGAAAGATTATGTACCAAGTGCAGTATATCGCATAATTTCAGAGCTTGACGGAACACACAGGATAAAAGTCCTGTTTGAAAGTCAGAGAGATGGAGCTGATGATATTAAACAATATCCCGACATAAAATAATTAAAGAATAAAATGCATCATGATATCCCATGACAAAAGGACTAAGGGCTTGTCCAGTTTGCAAGAACTGTGGAGCCAAAAAATTTTCAGTAGTTTCAAATAAGAACAGTACTGTAATCCTCGAATGCAAGAACTGTCTAGTTAGAATTGTAGTTTGATACTAGTCCCTTGTTTTATTTAAGTCAAATGGAATTAGATGGCATATATCTATAAGCGCTATCTAAATAGTCTTTAATTTAATTCTTAGTTACGTTATACTATCGATGAATAACAATGGGTGTGTCTGTTACACAACTAAAAGATTTTATTTAATGTTGTAATCTTTTAATTTCGTTACTACAATCTTCATACAAAATCCAATTTAAAATTCTTCGTTTAGTGCCATCAATATTTACTCTTGGGTTTAGACTTTTGGTAAACCTCTGTAAGTACCTCGTGTAAAATCTCTCTTGCATTCTCAACATCCATATCATCAACCAATCCATGTAAAGCCTCTTTCACATTCTCCTTCTTAAAACTACTATCTTTCTCTAATGAGCGAGTACGTTTATCGATAGACTTGTAGTCTTTCATCAGTTGCTTTTCCATCTCGCTCACTCCAATTGTCTTAAGAAGGCTCATTTGACTCATTGCACTCCTATAAAATTCCATTCGCAGTTCTTTATCTCGTGCTACAAGTCTTGCAGAAAGAAGGATACCAGTAAATAACAAATATGAGCCCATCGGCATAAATGAGACAGTTACAACGCCAAATGGTGGATATGTAGCATACAGTAATGTGTCTATTTCTATAGAACCATAAAGAATTGCCATACCAATAGCACAGATCAACAGGTACTTTTGCATCTCATGTTTTGTAACTAATGTGCAGGCAGCCAAGAAGACCAGACTGAAAAGTAAAGCGCCAATTTGTTTTGTGGCACTGAAAATTATAACATTCAGTACTCCGTATAAAACGGGAGATGAAACAACAA
>JAATVL010000034.1 GCA_014523525.1 Nitrososphaerales archaeon TH703
CAGAATCTGGAACATCATCCCAGCTCTTACTTTGCTTTTCAGAAGCCTTTGCATAATAGTAAATATTCTGAAAATCAATATGGGATAGATCGCCACCCCAATTTGGCATGGGTTTGCTAAGAAAAACATCAAAAGATCGTAATCTAAATTCTCGCATCCATTCAGGCTCATCTTTAAGTTTGCTAATTTCCTCGACTGTTCCCCTTGAAAGTCCCTTCTTACTTAAATAAACGTACAGCTCAGTTGAATCCTTAAAGTCATATTTACTATAGTCCATATTCAGATCTGAAGTCATTACAAAAATATAACGACGTTATTGTATTTATACTATATGATATTGTTTAGAGGCAAAGAATCAATCGAGTAAAATAATGATGGTTTTATTGCAAAAAACTATGGAATGATTAAATAAAGACATGAGTGTCAAATCAATAGTTCACATCGGGTGCATTTAGTTGATAGTGGATCTTAATGTTAGCCAAAAAAGAGCACTGGTAATAGGCGGAGGTACTGAAGGCTTACGTAAAGTACATGGTTTGTTAGATCAGGAATGCAATATAACCGTAATAACTAGCAGACTAAATAAGGAACTCAAAAAAATGAGTGATGATGGAAAACTAAGATTAATAAAAAAGAGAGTAAAGGACGTTTCAATTCTTGATGAATTCAATAATACTTTTTTAATTTTAGCTGCAACAGATGACAAAGAACTGAATAGAAAGCTAGTAGAAAAAGGCAGATCTATGGGTGCATTTGTATATGCATCTGATGATCCAACTATAAGCGATTTCTCATATACATCATTGGTAAATATTGAAGGTTTAATACAAGTAGCTATTTCAACCTCTGGAAAAAGCCCAATAATGGCTAGAAAAATAAGAATGAAAATAGAAAGGATGCTGCACAGGATTATCAATGATTCAGATATCGGCAACATCATTTTACAGGAATACGCGCGTAAGAGAGCAAAGCAAGAAATAGATACAGTGAAAGAGAGAAAAGAATTTTTATATTCATTAATAAAAGATAAAAATATCCAATATTTGTTAAGATCAAATAAGCTTGAAGAAGCAAAAATGACTGCATTACACATATTAAAAAATTGGGAAAAAATGAGTAAAATATGAATCTAGTAATTACTGATGAACTAAAACTATTGAATGTGAGAATAACTCACAAGAAAGCTCCAATTCATGTTCTTGAAAAATTTACGTTCAAGGATATTGCCAAAGCATATCGAACATTTTTGACCAGTGGTGATATAAGAGAATGTGTTATTCTACAAACATGTAATAGAGTAGAGATCTTTCTAGCCTTAGATAAAATGGATGTCGAAAAGATCTTTGAGATTTGGAGAAAAATTACTGAAATCAGAGATTTGTCATTTGAACTTGCTGAAATTGATCAAGATAAAGGAGCAATTAATCATCTCCTTAGATTGACATCAGGACTTGAGTCACTAGTAGTTGGAGAAGATCAAATTTTGGGTCAGGTTAAAAGGGCATTTGAATATTCTCGTCAGAATTGCTATGTTGATTCCTTTATTCCTATAATCTTTGATCACGCTATAAAGGTTGGAAGCAGAATTAGAACTAATACTGGCTTGAATAAAGGAAGCTTATCAATAGGCTCAATGGCAGTTAATTTGGCTGAAGAATATTTTGATGATTTCCAGAGTAAAAAAGTACTGCTAATTGGAACTGGTGAGGGAGCAACGCTTGTTGCAAAATCACTCAAGAAGAGGCAAGTGAACTTTGATGTTGCAAGCAGGACTTTTGAACGAGCAAAGTCTTTTTGCATTGCAGTTGGTGGAACTCCAGTAATGTTTGAAGATGCTATTCGTAATCTTGAGAACACAGATATCATTTTTGTTTCGACAACCGCACCATACTATCTAATTACCTACGATAGAATTTTTAATCGTAATAAGAAAAATGCCGGAATGATGATATTTGACCTTTCCAACCCTAGAACTGTAGACGACAAGATTGCAACAATTTCAGGCATAAAATTAGTGAATATAGATCAGATCGCTGAAATAGTAGACAGAAATTTGAAGCGTAGACATGAAGAGATCAGAATGGCAGAAAAAATGATACAGGGTGGAATGCAATCCATGGATCTGCTATTTAGAAAGATTAAAGCAGAACCATTTGTGGTATCAATATTCAAAATAGTAGATGAAGTGAGAAATAGAGAATTATCAAAAGCTGCTAGGAAGCTTGGTATCAAGAAAGGAATGAAGGAATTTGAGATAATGGAACAGTTCTCTTACGCAATTGTCGAAGGCATATTATCGACACCTATGAATAATTTCAGAAAAGAAATTGGAAACACAGAAAAAAATGAAGATGTGCTGAATATCGTATCGAGGATATTTAATTATGAACCTCAATGAGGAATTTGAGTTCAATGGATTTCCAAAAGTAAGATTAAGAAGATTAAGACGGACGCCAGCCATAAGGGACTTGTTGCAGGAAACAAGATTATCTGTCAGAGATCTGGTGTGTCCTGTTTTTGTTCAAGAAGGAATTGACGAACCTAAAGAAATAGAGATGATGCCCGGAATCTTCAGGATCCCCTTAGAAAATCTAGTCAAAAATATTCAAGAGTTATATGATTTGGGCGTAAAAACATTTTTGATTTTTGGTATTCCAAAATCCAAAAATGACAGAGCAACTAGCGCCTATCGTAATGATGGTATAGTCCAAAAATCTGTTAATACACTAAAGCAAAATTTTGGCGAAAAAATAGTAACGATGACTGATGTATGCTTGTGTCAATACACATCGCATGGTCACTGCGCGATTATTAAAAACAATGTTGCAAATAATGATGAAAGTTTAAAAGTACTAGAACGGATTGCGACAAGTCATGCCGAAGCAGGAACCGATTTTGTAGCTCCCTCTGCGATGATGGATGGTCAAGTAAAAAGTATTAGAAAAGCATTAGACAATAGTAATTTCAATAATGTGGGTATAATTGGATATTCGGCAAAATTATCGTCAAATCTTTACACACCATTTAGAGATGCCTCTCACTCCACCCCTGAATTCGGAGATAGGAAATCTTATCAAATGCCATTCCATAACACGAATGAAGCATTACATGAGATAATGATGGATATTAAAGAAGGATCAGATATCATAATGATAAAACCAGCATTACCTTATCTTGATTTAATTTACAAAACCAGACAAACTACCTTATTACCAGTGTGTGCCTACAGCGTTTCTGGTGAGTATTCTATTGTGAAGGCGGGCGCGCAAGAAGGATGGATTAATGAAGATGAAGTAGTAATGGAGTTTACAACGTGTATAAAAAGAGCAGGAGCTGACATCATAATAACATATCATACAAAGAAAATTGCAGAAATATTAAACAGCTGCTAAAGATACAATTATAACAGTTACAAAATCATGATATCAATGTTTGTCGTCTTCTCTTTTTGAAAGGGCAAAAGAAATAATTCCTGGCGGTGTGAATAGTCCCGTTCGTTTCTATGAACCGTATCCTTTTTTCGCCTCTTATAGTAAAGGTGCAAAAATTATTACAGTAGACCACGATACACTGATCGATTATTGCCTTGGGTATGGTGCGGTCATATTAGGGCATGCGTTTTCTGATGTTATAAAGGTTGTAAAAACACAACTGGACAAGGGTAACATTTTCTGTGTTCCTACTGAAAACGAGATCAGATTAGCTGAATTAATTATTGGAATGATCCCTAATATAGAAATGGTAAGACTAATGAATACAGGATCAGAAGCAACTATGCATTCTATAAGATTAGCAAGAGCTTTTACAAAGAAAAAAAAAGTTGTTAAATTTGATGGATGTTATCATGGTGCATATGATTATGTTTTGGTTAATCCAGGCTCAAGCGCTTCAACGTCGTCCTATGACGGCAATTTGGTAGAATCAATGGAACAAACTTTGTTGTTGCCATACAATGACGTTAGTGCACTTGAAAATCTAGTACAACGCAACAATGATATTGCATGCATAATGGTAGAACCGGTTTTAGCAAATATGGGACTCATAATTCCAGAGCAGGATTACCTCAATAAATTAAGAAGAATAAGTGAAAGAGAGGGGATTATACTGATTTTTGATGAAGTTGTTACTGGATTTAGACTATCGCCAGGGGGCGCTTCAGAATATTTTGGTGTCGTACCGGACATTATGACACTTGCAAAATCAATTGCCAACGGGTTTCCGCTTTCAGCCATAGCAGGCAAAAAGAAGATAATGGAATTGTTATCACCAAAAGGAACAGTATTTCAAGGAAGTACATATGCAGGTAATCCAATTTCTGTTACCGCTGGAGTTGCAACATTGGAAAAATTAAGAGAGGTGAAGAATGATTTATATCCAAAGCTTTCTCGGTTTTCTGATACAATATCAGACGGAATTAAGGATCACATAAAAGATCTAAAAATTAAGGCCAGCATTAATAACATCTCGTCGATGTTCCAACTTTATTTTACAGATGAGGAAATAAAAGATGCATCTAATGTAAGAAAATCAAATAAATTACTTTACAAGAGATTATTCACTGAACTCCTAAAATCTGGCATATTCATCCCTCCATCGCAATTTGAGACTTGTTTCATATCATATTCACACGATGATGATGACATAGACAAGACTATTGAAGCGTTTGCAAAAGCATTGAGAAAAGTGAATGACAATGAATAGTAGTTATAGGGTAGCTACGCGTGGAAGTAAGTTAGCCATAATACAGACTGAAATTTTGACGCGTAATTTACGCAAATTAGATTCATCTCTGAAATGTGATTTAATTAAAATAAAGTCGAGTGGTGATATCAATAAGAACAAGTTACTTTTTTCGGTGAACGAAAAGGGAGTTTTTGAAAAGGAAGTTGACAGAGCAGTATTAGAAGAGAGGGCAGACTTCGCAGTTCATAGCATTAAAGATATTCCAACTGAGCTTGATGATGAATTAGTTATAGCGTCAATATTAAAGCGAGAAAGTCCAAACGATGTATTAATTGGAAAATCAAAATTAAATCTTGAACGATTAGAGCCTAATTCCTATGTCGGTACTAGCAGTTTAAGAAGAGCAGTTCAAATAAAGAGGAAGAACCCAAACGTAAAAGTGATTCCAATAAGAGGTAATGTTGAAAGTCGTGTAAGAAAATGTATTAATGGAGATTTCGATGCACTTGTTCTGGCAGAAGCTGGATTAAGAAGACTTGACATGAGTGACTTAATCGTTCAGAGGTTTAATTGTCTTGATTTTATTCCTGCTCCGGGACAAGGAGCCATAGGAATTGTATGCAGAAAAGATAACAAAAAAATACTCAGCATCTTACAAACGATTGAAGACAGACCAACACGATTTGCCATAAATGCCGAGAGGTCGTTGATACGTTACTTAAATGCAGGGTGCAGATTTCCTGTTGGTGCGATAGCAATACCTAATTTAAGAACAAAAAGAATTGTGTTGCATGCGTCTGTCTTTTCTGCTGACGGTTCTCAATCAATAAAGGGAAAAAAATCCGATGTCATAACAAACTCATCACATATTGGAAGGGAATTGGCTAATGATTTACTCGCAAGGGGAGCAGCAGATTTTGCTAAGGAATGGAGACATGCTCTAGAAAAATGGAACAGCCAAAAGTGAAACCAAAAGGGAAAGTGTATATCTGCGGTGCAGGACCGGCAGACCCGGATTTGTTAACCCTGAAAGCTTCCAAACTATTATCAAAATGCGACGTAATTCTTTACGACAGATTAGTAAATAAAAGAATTCTTAGAATGGCTTCACAACGTTCAAAAAAAGTATTTGTTGGTAGAGAATCCGGTGATCCAACTACCAATCAAAGCATCACGAATGAACTGATGTTGAAATATGCAGGTGATGGGAAGAAAATATTGAGATTAAAGGGAGGTGATCCATTTATTTTTGGACGCGGTGGTGAAGAGGCTGAATTTCTAACCTCAAAGAATATAAAATATGAAATAGTGCCTGGAGTGTCTTCTCTAAATGGTGCGGCAGTATACGCAGGTATACCGTTAACGCACAGGGATTATTCCTCCTCTGTAGTCATATTAACTGGACATGATTCAGCTGATAAAAAAAATTCCTCCATAAGATGGGACGCGGTAACTAAAGCTGCAGATACAATAGTGTTTTTCATGGGCTTGGAACAGCTACGATACATTACCAAAAAACTGATAAGCTCAGGGTTGAACAATAAGACCAAAATTGCAATTATTGAAAATGCCACATCAATTAAACAAAGAGTAATAACGGGAAATTTGGATAATATTGAAAAGAAAGTTAAACAGAAAAAAGTTCAAACTCCTTCCATTATCATTGTAGGAAATGTAGTTGGGATTCAAAAGAAAATAGAATGGTTTAATTCAAACCACCAGACGTCAAAAAGTATTAATCTCCTAAAATAGTAATCCTAATGCTTTTATGAGAAGCAACTCTTATTTTGCTATTGAGTAATATTTTCCTCGACAAAACAGTAGCGATAACACGCGGGGAAGAGAATAATAGTGAATTTGCACGAATAGTGAAAGAAGAAGGCGGTACTCCAATTTCCTTACCAACGATGAAGCTAATCCCTGTCGACTCGCATCATTTTTCCGAAAAGTTTTTGGATATTTGCGCCAAAGAATACGATTACTATATCTTCATGAGTCCTAACTCTGTTGATTTCTTTGTGAGAATGGTAAGACAAAATAATCTGACTCACCTACTGGATGAACAATTAAAGAAATGTGATGTAATTGCAATTGGTCCATCAACAAGAAAAAAATTAGAACAGAATAATATTTTTGTAAAGTGGCTCCCAAACGATTATTCTTCCTATGGTATCTTAAAACTAATAAAAAAATTATCGCTCAAGCCCGGTACTCGAATTATGATACCGAGGAGTGGTGCATCAAATTCTTTTCTGAAGGATAAATTAGATTTGATGGGAATAATCTTGGATGAATTTTACATATATTATCCACAAGTAGAAACAATAAATCAAACTTGGATCGATTTTTCCAAGGAAATGGAGATCAATAAAGTTAAAGTAATGATTTTTACCAGCCCATCTGCAGTCCGTTATTTCTTTTCGATAATGGAAAATATAGTTTCGAATTTTAACGAATGCTTTAGAAATATTGAAGCTTTGATAAGCATAGGTCCGAATACAACAAAAGAGCTCGTTTCAAGAAAAGTATTCCCAGTCGAGTCCAAACAACACACTATTGAAGGAACATTAGAATTGGCAAAGAGAATACTATCTGAAAAATGATCGTGTAGAAGCTTTCAGGAAACCGGTTGACAACAACATTTAATCAAACCAAACTATTAGGTATTATTTGATATATACAAATTGCCCGACAACGGTAATGAAGCGATATTTGAAATTGATACATTAAATGACATTGGTCCTGCAACTAAAACTTCTCTGAAGGAAGCTGGATTTAGATCGATTAAAGACCTGGTTATTCGTGGCCCTATAGATATTGCAGAGGCGACCGGAATAGCCATAGAGAAATGTATATTACTTTGCAACAGGGCAAGAGAAATATTAGAAGACATTGGTGTTTTAGATAAGCCCTTTACTACTGCAAATGAAATTTACGAAAAGAGAAAATTAGAATATCGTATATCCACTGGATCAAAAAATTTAGATGAATTGCTAGATGGTGGAATAGAAACAAGAGCAATTACAGAACTATATGGAGAATACGGTACCGGAAAAACCCAGATTTGTCATACACTTTGTGTTACTGTACAACAAAGTAAAGCTGAAGACAATATATCTAGAGCGTTGTATATTGACACGGAAAACACCTTTAGACCAGAAAGAATTGCATCTATTGCGTCTGCAAGAAAAATTGATCCTCGCGTCGCCCTTGAAAACGTTATTGTTGCAAAAGCGTACAATAGTTCCCACCAAGAAGTTATTATTCAGGAATCTCCGAATGTTATAAATTTACACAATATAAAAATCATGATTGTTGATTCGATAGTATCGCACTATAGAGCCGAATTTCTTGGTAGATCTGTCTTGTCAGAAAGACAACAGCGAATTAACAGACTGTTACACATTCTCTTAAGAATTGCTGAAACTTGCAAAATAGCAGTAGTGATAACGAATCAGATACAATCCTCACCAGATGCAATTTTTGGCGATCCTAACAAAGCCACTGGGGGTAACGTTATGGCACATACCAGTACATATCGTCTCTACCTAAAAAAAGCTGGCAAAAATCGAATAGCAAGAATGGTCGACAGTCCTTATCATTTAGAGAGAGAAATACTATTTGCACTAAATGAACAAGGAATCGGAGACCCTCAAAAATAATAGAACAGATAAATTATGAAGATCCATGTCTTTTGACTTCCAAACATAGTCCCAATTCAATATGATATTTCAAGGTTGCGAGTTAATATTAAATTATGGAGAAACATGATAATCCAACATGCCAAAATCTCACGGTATTAAAAGGAAATCCAGGCATATTTTTACTAAGGGTAATGTGCCTAAGGGTCTTTCACATTTGCTTATTAATTATTCAATAGGTGATAAAGTTGTAGTAGTCATTGATCCAAGAGAGCATAAAACAACTCCGCATCGAAGGTTCCAAGGAAGGGTGGGATATATCAAAGATATTGGGAGAAGAATTGTAAAAGTAGGAATTTTGGTTGGTGATAAACAAAAGCTCTTGCAAACTAAATTTAATCACATCCGCCCCATAAAATAGAAGGTATTGTATATTGACAAAAATCACAAAAAAAGAAATGATTACACTCCCCGATGTCAAGGAGATATTGGAAACCAGGAAGGTTGACGAGATGGATCAAATTCAGAGATGGACCTATGATTATGTGATTAAGTTCTCAAAAATAACTAGAAAGCAGGCACAAAAACTTGTTGGTGAATTGGTAAGTCAATGTGGTCTTACTGAAGAAGAGGCAGTAGAAGTGGTGAATATTTTGCCTTCTTCTTTAGAGGAAATTAGGTCTTTTACATTTGGTTGGAAAAAATTAATACTAACATCAACCTCAGAAAGCATATTACAAAAAATTACGTCGGTACATGAAACTTAAAAAGTACGCAGTATATAGTTGCAAGTAATTGGATTCTATGAATCAAGATAACTTTCATAGTAGACATACTAGTCATGATTATAGTGTCCATAGTCACAAGTTTGAAGAATATGCATATGTGTTAGATTTCTCGCTCAGAGGAAAATCAATAACAATAAGGGGTAGAGAAGGAATAATAATTCAAGCAATAGGAGAGAATCGTCTAACATTATTAGAATTACTAGGGATTCAAAACGTTAATTTTGAAATAGGTGAAAGAGTATATATTGGAAAAGAAGGGAGAAACAAGATAATCAGTGTTCTTGGCAAATTACAATATGAATCAATATCACAATCTGCAAAGAATGAACTCCCTTCTATTGTTGAAAACATAGTGCTTGCAAATGAGGAACGATTTGTGTCATATATTAATAGCGCTCAACCAATAACTCCTAGAATTCATTCACTCGAATTGATACCAGGAATAGGTAAAACGTACATGATGAGTATAATTAACGATAGAGAAAAAGAAAAATTTTCTTCCTTTTCAGATATACAGTCAAGAATCGGCATAAAAGATATACATAGACTGGTAGCAAAAAGGATAATTGAAGAGATTACTAAAGAAACTAGGATGACACTATTCGTTGGAAGATGACAAGAGGACCTATCTTGGTCAACACTTTCTAATAGACTTTAGCACCATTTCCAAAATAATAGGTTCATGTAATGTATCAAAAACAGATACAGTATTAGAATTTGGTACTGGACATGGTTACTTAACAAAAGAAATTTCAAAGCTATCTAAGGTGGTATACTCATATGAAATAGACGAGGATTTGTATTTTAAAGCAAAAAATTATCTAAGAAATGTGAGTAACGTTATGATTTTCAATGAGGATTTCTTTGTACAAGATCCTTTTGAATTTGATTTTTTCTTATCCAACATTCCATATTCTCGATCAAAAGAGATAATGAAGTGGCTATCGCTCCATGAATTTAGGGAAGCAGTAATAATGGTACAAAAGGAGTTTTCGGAAAAACTCATAGCATTTCCAGGAGATGGAAAGTATTCTGTAGTTTCGGTATTTTCTCAATATTGTTTTGATATTGAGCCGCTATTTGATGTTGAAAATGATTCCTTTTTACCGTCTCCAAAGATCGAATCTAATGTAATGAGGTTAATGAGAAAGAGAAAGAAAAAGAAAATGACTGAAGATATTATTGCCAACCTAGAGTATCTTTTTAGTCGCAGAAACAAGAACGTAGTATCAATATTAAACAATAAAGATTATAGCAGTAAAAGAATCGACGAGTTGGATCCTGAATCTCTAGTAAAAATTTCCAACGAATTAAATGATAGTAAACAATCTAGAATATAACCAGTTCAATTAAAGTTATACAATTATAAATTTGAATGTGTGTTGCATCGACAATGTATTTACCATCGGATGACAGTATTTTTCTCGCTAACATAGTAAGCCGCTATCATGGAATTTTGGCATTGGAAATAGGTACCAGTAGTGGAAC
>JAATVL010000035.1 GCA_014523525.1 Nitrososphaerales archaeon TH703
AACAAACTTTAGTTTCTTTTCTGGATATCTCAAAGTAAATCTCTTGATAAGGAGATGCTTTGATCCTGATTCAATAGCTTTTATGAAACCACCTGCTGAGGTCATACCGACAGTAAACCTCCCGGGCCAAGAATTCCACCATAAACAAGTGACAGTGCGACAAATATATTGATGAAAGCCAATACTATTAATTTGTACCAACCAGTATGCAACAATATATCGATTCTAATTCTAGGATTGATACCTCGTGGTAAAAGGATCAACATTATCATTCCAAGGGTCTTGATGGTAAACCAAAATATTGCATTTGCGGTAATTGCGTTGTATATTTTTTCTCCCGTATATCCTGGAATAATTTCCGTAGGAAAAATTTGAGGTCCCCACCATCCGCCCAGGAATAGAGTAACGAATAGGGCAGCCAGTGCGTACAATTTAATATAAGTTCCCAATTGAATTAATCCATATATCATACCCGAAGTCTCAGTTAACCACCCTGCAACTATCTCACTTTCTGCTTCAGGCAGATCGAATGGAATTCTTTCAAGTTCTGCAAGCGATGAAATATAGAATACAAATGCGCTTATGGGTAAAAAGAGTATAAACCAATAAGAATGCTGAGCAATTGTTATACCGGTAAGATTCAATGAACCTGCCAGAATCACTACTGAAAGAGCTGAAAGAATGAAAGGAATTTCAAAGGCAATCATCTGATGAAGAGCTCGTAATCCACCGATGAACGGGTATTTGCTGTTACTAGCCCATGAGAATAAAAGTGCAATAAGAGGAAAAAATCCCAAGAATGCAAATACAGCTATTATGCCAACATCGAGATCCGCAACGACCCATCCTGGAGCTACTGGAATTAACGCTATCACTGCGGCAGCTGTAACTACAAAGGCAACAGGAGCTGCCCAAAATATTAGCTTGTCAGCCCCAGATGGGACTATAATCTCTTTTGAAATTAATTTCAACCCATCAGCTATCAATTGCAAGATACCCTCAATCTTTCCTGCATACAGTGGCCCAATCCTCAATTGCATTTTGGCAAGGAACTTTCGTTCGATAAAAATAGTTGCCCCACCCAAGAGGGCAGCATAGGTAAACCCCGGGAAAACAGCTACTCTAAAGAAATCGGTATGTATCAGGAATTTTATTATTGGAATGGTTCTGGTAGGATCTACCATCATTGAAAAGAAGAGATATGGAGTCAGTACTTCTCCATTTACAGGTGGAAGCGGTACGTAAAATAAGATGATAAAGATTAACGGAAGTCCTACTAATGTAACGATGATAAGTATCCAAAAAATTAACTGAATTAAGCTTCCTACAAAGTTTCCGAATCTAAAATCTCTTGGGGCGGTAGCCAATGTTATTTTACACCTTTCCTACCGATCATTTCTTGATACCTATTATTTTTTCCTTATCAACATTTTTACTAAATTGATGATTTGGTTCATGCTGCATATTTATCTGTCAGCCTCCACAGGCCAATAATTTAATGACCAATAAATTGACGGCATATCAGCCAATTTTGATCCTATTAAGAGGAATGGAAGTGCTAGCATGTTCCTAAATGAGGCTACTGATAACTTGACCCTATAAGGCTTTGGTGTTCCGTCACTTACTATATAATATCCTAAAGCTCCCCTTCCTGATTCTACTCTCTTATAAGATTCTCCGGCTGGTCCCTTCGGATTTGGTTGCAGCTTTGCTCTTACTTCACCTGATTTGGGCATCTTATCTAGTAACTCTCTAATAATGTGGCATGATTCTTTCATATCAAGAAACGGAACCATGGATCTTGCATAAGAATCACCAGTCTTCATATACTGTATCTTGAAATCTATTTCATTATAGACGTCATATGGTTCTGCCTTTCTAACATCAAAAGGAATTGCCGACGCTCTCAGAACAGAGCCTGTAACCCCTAACTTTATGGCATCTTCCTTTGTCAGAATTCCAACGCCCTCCGTTCTCTGTCTGAATAATGGATTATTGTAAAATATGTCCTCATATTCGGCAAGTCTTTTTTCAAAATATGCAACTTGTCTTAAGCATCTTTCTTCAAATCCTTCGGGCATATCATTGCGAACCCCTCCTGGAATGTTAAATGCATGGGTAACCCTAGCGCCAGTAAGTGCTTCCAAGAGGTCAATAAAGAGCTCTCTGTCTCCAAGTGGCCACATAAACATAGTAGAATGTCCAAGAAATATGCCGTATATTCCCAACCAGTAAAGGGTATACACCTGCCTATTAAGTTCCGATGCCAAAGCACGAATATACTGCCCCCTGAGGGGAACTTGGATATTGGCAAGTTCCTCAACTGCTAAACTATATGAATATGTAATGTTTGTTGAATCGTGAATAACTGGTCGCTCTAGGTGCGGAATATTTTGGATAAAGTTTCGGTATTCGCACATTTTTTCTTCGCCCCTATGTACGTAGCCAGGATCTGGGTCACAATATACGATGTAATCTCCATCTACCTTTATAGTAAATCTAAAGTGGCCCGAGCCTGGATGTTGAGGCCCAACACTAAGAGTCATCAGTCTATCTTCTTCTGCCTCTTTTACAATTTCAAGCCCCCTCCTAATGGTTTCATCAATTTTCTGTTCATTTTCCACCTTTTATCACTTATCTCCCTTTAATTCTAAACTCCTTTCTTAACGGAGGAATATCTGCCCAGTCTTCTGGCAACAAAAATCTTTCGTTTCGGGGATGTCCTTCAAAGTAGACGCCAAGCATCTCAAAAGTTTCCCTTTCGTGATATTCCGCACTCCTAAAAATATTAATTAATGTTGGCATCCTTGACTCATTTCTGTCTACCCTTGTAGATAAAGCTAAAATCTGTGAGGAGAGTTTATCATCTGAATAAGAGCTCAAGTGATATATTACTTCAATCTGATTATCATTTGGGTAGTCTGTGCCTGAAACTGATTCTGCGTGATCAAACCCTAGTCTGTCTTTAATAAAGGAAGC
>JAATVL010000036.1 GCA_014523525.1 Nitrososphaerales archaeon TH703
AAAAGGAAAAAGGAGGGAATGGTGGTTGTAACGGAAAAAAGACTTATATTTATAACAAAGACAAACATGTCATATAGAATTCATGATGTACATTCCCAGCGACAGCTTTTACGATTTAAGGAAAAGAAGAATGTTTTTTTGCCAATAGAAGGTTACGGTATTACTGAATTAAGGAATGATATTGAAAAAAGTGATAAAAATATTGTATTCACTTTTTCTGAAATTTCCGATATGTATTTTGTTGAAAGAAGATGGGGTACGGAACTTAAAGTTAAAATTGATATTGAAAATAAACTGAAAAATTATGGCTTTGCAATTGTGAAGGGTTGGGTGAAATATCCTGCAAAGGATCCCCTACAGTTTCATCATGTGGACTGGAACCCAATAGTAACATTATTCAAAATGTCTTGAAAGTTTGTTATGCTTGCTTTCTAACTAACTTCAAATAATTCATCATAAAAAGAAAGTAAGTAAAATATAGACAATACTATAAGTATTCTTGTGGTGGAAAATAGAATTGAAGATAAGAAGTTATTTCTTGTCGGTGTGGGTCCAGGTTCGTCAAGGTATTTAACAGATGTAGTGAGAGATGTAATAAGAAAATCCAAATATCTAATAGGTTATAAATATACATTATCAATAATAAGAGATTTGATTATTCCTAATTTTCATCAGGTCTATGAAGTAACAATGAAGAATCAGGATGAAACTTATAATGAAGTGTATAAAAAAATGCGAGAAAATGAATTTTGTACGATTCCTTTTACTGGAGATGTAAACTTTTCAGAGTCTGAAGTTGTTGATAGATTGCTGGAAATCTTTGGTAATGATAAAGTAGAATTAATGCCGGGGATTAGCTCTATTCAAGTTGCTGCTTCAAGGGCAAAAGTTCCACTGGATAAGGCAAGAGTTCTTAGTTTTCATATTACTGAGGATATTGAAGATAAGAAGAGAGAATTAGTTGAAGTAATACAAGATAAGAAAAGCGTAGTTTTGGTACCAAGGCCTTGGAACAATAGCACAGAAAAAAATTTTATGCAATCACAAATAGCATTATACCTTAAAAATGAGGGAATAGATACTTCAAAGCTAATAGTTTGGGTATTTGAATTTTTGACAACTGCTGAAGAGAGAGTGTTTAGGGGTAAATTGAATGAATTAGAGGATATGGATTTTAGTGCAATGTCGGTATTGGTTATTGATCAGGTTAGGCGCAAAACATATTTGGAATTTGATCGAGATTATTTTTGATTCTGGTTTTTATACTATTTTAAAAAATTCATATTACCAGATTGTCTTATTAAATCCCATTCAATAATAGCACTAAAAAATAGAATTATTGCTACGATGCCAATTTCAATGCCAGTATGTATAAGATTTTCTTTAATGTTTGTTCTTTTTAAAATGTGAATTAGTAGTAAATAACTTCTAGAGATAGCTATTCCGTAAGAAATAAGTTCCATGATTCCAAATATTGTCAAAAAAACGAGTAATGGCGGTATTTGGATTGGTAAATCTCGTGTTATGATCATAAAAATATTACCAGTACTAAATCCTGAAAAGAGACCAAATGCAATTCCGATACCCGGGACAAACATTAGAGTCGATATTAGAAAGTTATTGACGAATATGCCTATGTTATCAATATTTTTGATTTTATTTTGAAATTGTTCCTTTAAAACTGTTGAAGTAGATTTGTCATATGAGACTGATGTCCCAAATACAAAGAAAATCAAAAATAGAAAAATACCAAATCCAAGATGAAGAGTCCTTTTTTTAAAGTTGTATTTGTACATGTATCCCACCATAATGCTTGTGCTTTTTAATAATATGGATAAAACAAAACATTTTTAGTATTTATGATTGTTCTGTTCAATAATAAAACTTGGATTCGGTGTCTATTGCATTGATTTATGCGATAAATAAGGGATATCAAGTTCATCCTGATGCTTTTGCCTTTCTCAAATCTCTCGATTGTGATGTTGAAAAAATAATCAAGACCATAGTGGATGCTAAAAATAAATTCAAAAAGAAGTCTCCAATACTAATCGATGATATAAAAAGTGTTATTTCTCGAGACCTTAATCGCACTGATGAACCTGTTATAACAAACACAAACACTGAGAGTAATGGTGAAAGTTATAAAATCATTTTTGATCCTACATACAAGATAAATTCCGAGGATAAGAAGGATTTTTTTAAACTCTTTGATAGTCGTTATAAAAAAACATTGAAAATCTTGTCAATTCGATCGGAAAGCAGGCAGATAAGAAAAATAAAATATATTAAGGATCTTAGGAATAAGTCGAGATTTAGCTCTCTAGCTAATGAGAGTGAAAGGGGAAAACTTGTTGATTCTGTTTTTGTCGCAGGTTTGATCATGTTTAAGAGAAATAGAAAAAATGATGTAGAGTTAGTGATAGATGATACTACCGGGAGTATTCCTGTAGTTTGCAAGTCTCGGGAGTTAATTAATGAGGCTTCAACACTTGTTTTGGATCAAATGTTAATGTTAGAAATTTCACCTAGTAAAAGAAATTCAAATGATTTTGTTATTAAAGATATTATATTTCCTGATATTCCAGAACATGTTTCTTCTAAATCAGGTACAGAGTCATATGTAGCCCTCATTTCAGATTTGCATGTAGGCAGCAAATATTTCATGGAAAAGGAATTCAATGATTTTTTAGTTTGGTTATCATCAGATGATGACTTTGTAAGAAAAATCAAATTTATTTGTATAGCAGGTGATATAGTTGACGGAATAGGAATTTATCCTAATCAAGATAGAGATTTAATCGACATAAATATCAACAGTCAAATGTCATATGCAGCAGCTTTACTACAAAAAATTCCCAAAAGGATGCATGTATTTTTGATTCCTGGCAACCACGATCCCGGAAGGAGGGCTTTACCACAAAGTGCTTTAACAAACCTTCGTGATTTTCAACAATTGGAAAATTTCAGTATTATCGGTAATCCCTCACTTGTTGAATTGAATAAGGTAAAGCTATTGATGTTTCATGGCCAGAGTTTGGATGATGTTATTGCAACAGTGCCTGGATTGAGCTATTCAAAACCTGTGGAGGCGATGAAAATTTTGTTAAGATCTAGACACTTGTCACCAATCTATGGTAACCGCACGCCGATAGCTCCAGAATCGGAGGACATGTTGGTTATAGATGACGTGCCGGATGTTTTTCATGCTGGACATGTACATACTACTCAAGTGGGCAGATACAAAGGTACATTAATAGTAAACTCTGGCGCCTGGCAAAAGCAGACAAAATTTCAACAGACAATGGGTATCACTCCAACCCCTGGAATTTGTATATTAGTTAATCTGGCGACTCTTCAATCCTTTAAAAAAGATTTCAACTATTAATGTCGTCAATAAAATGTGACAAGAGGGGATCGTTTTTAATAGCTTCTTTTACTGATGAAATATGAATATGCAATTTGATTCGTTGTGTCCTACCATAGCGTCCTTGGTTGACTATATTCGTAGTTATTAATCCTAGTTGATCAAGTTCTCCTATTATTTGTGTCATTCTTCTCTGAGTTAGGGGTTCTTGCTGAAGTTTTGAACAAAAATATTGATAGACTGTATAAATTTCTCCCGTACTTCCATTTTTAGATTTTATTATTGAAAGTATTACTAATTTGGTGTGTAGAGTGGAATTACTCAAAATCTCGAAGTTAGTATCGCTATCAATCTTCTTTTGCGCGCTTCTTATATGATCCTCGGTTATCTTCATAGTCCTTGATCTTTCTGCGATTTCTGCTGCAACTCTTAAAAGATCTATCGCCTTTCGAGCATCACCTGTTTCTCTACCTGCGATTGCAGCACAGAGATTGATTACGCCCATAGGAATAACATTATCATAAAAAGCAAGCTTGCATCTGTCGATTAGAATTTGTTTTAATTGCTCAACCGTATATGGATTAAAAACCAGTTCTTCTTCACTTAGGCTGCTTTTTACTCTTGGATCTAGTTTATCCTTAAATGTTAAGCTGTTTGAAATACCGATTAAACTAATGAACTGATCTGACGAAATTCGTTGATTTGCTCTTGTAAAGTTATAGAGAATATCATCACCCTTTTTATTAACAAGTGAGTCTATTTCATCTATAACAAGTACAATTTTGATTGATTTGCGTTTTATGAAATCAAGGATTC
Source organism: Nitrososphaerales archaeon TH703 (assembly GCA_014523525.1). Lineage (GTDB taxonomy): Archaea > Thermoproteota > Nitrososphaeria > Nitrososphaerales > Nitrososphaeraceae > TA-21. The sequence goes on from JAATVL010000036.1 coordinate 4,181, forward strand.
TATCAGTAGCTTCACTCATAGATAATCCGGTAAAATAAACTTGCATTTTTCTTTCTTCTTTATTGATGTCCAGTAATTCCGCAATTTCATAAAGGATCTTATACGGTGTGTTTGAATTTTTCGCATTGATGAAAGGAACTTTAAGGTTTATGCCTAGTTGATTGGTCTTACTGTACAGGTGTTCGATAACGTTTTTTACTACTGCTGTCTTTCCTGTTCCTGGTTTTCCAAAGATTAACAAGTTAGACGGACGACCTTTTTTTAATATAACGGATAGTGATTGCGCAATAGTGGTGCTTTCTTTAGTTCTGAATAGCAGCTTATCAGGTACATAGTCGATAGTTAAAACTTGTCTGTTTTTTATGATATTCTTATTTTTAATCGCACTATCAAAAATAGTGTCTAGGATGTCATCATCCAATTGCAGACGCCTCAGACACCCCTCTCTTTCTCTTGTATCTCAATATAATAAACTTCAATATAATAAACTCATTTAGTAAATGGCATGTATATAAAATAAAAAGTCCTAAATCAATTTTCTTTTATTTATTTGTTAATTTTTAGTATTTTGTAGCTGGTGAAGAAAAATCAAACCTCAATGAGAAATATAGGGGTGGAGGCTTGAACCCTTGTTTAGGGTTGTTAATTTGGAGGAAAAAAAGTCGTTTAAATCACCCCTTTATTTCCAGTGCAGGCTAATTTAACAGAGATCAACAATGTTAAGACGTTGATATAACCCCTTTATTTCCACTGGAAAGGATTTAGGTCGGCGTATTGGAAAATTGATAACTACAATACAGAATAAGGGCTTAATTTACCGCATGATAATTAGCTAACAAAAGCTGAGCTGTTTGTTAACTTGTTAATGACTTCAATTGTTAAGTGTTATGTGATTTAAACTCCCGATCTGTCATCCGCTACGAAAAAAATTAAAATAGAATTGGAAGATGAAAATGGACAAAAATACAACCTAACACTACAGGGCAGTTTATCAAGAGAAAAAATAATGAATTTAATTGAATTTGTACAATGTTTTGAAAAAAATTCTAGGGATACAGGTATCGAACACAAAGAAAGCGATAGAAAATTAAGTCAAAAATTATGGACCTTGATTACTGAGAACTTTAGATATCATACATTCACCTCTACTGATTTATTAAGAATTTACAAAGACCTGAATTATGAGACGATCCAATTAAGTGTCATCTCTATCTATTTGTCTCGATTTTATCTAAAAAAACAACTTAACAGATCAAAAAATGGTAAACAATGGGTGTATTCACTGGTTAAAGAGAATCCAAATTATGAAAAAGTAAATTATGACAAATCTAACCAGGTGAACTTGTTGTCTGTTCCAACAGTTTACGACCTTCATTTGTGATTTTATATCTGAAAGGCCTCGTAGTCTCATCTCTAATCACAATATTTTCCGAATATAATTTTTTCAGCAATCGAGATGTATGCTCACGTGATTTCTTAATTTTTCCCTGAATCTCTCTCGAGGTCAACGGTATCTCTAACATTTCAAGTATAGAATTTACCGTATTCAAATGCAGAGCAACATCGTCTCTAATATCGTCTTTCTTGTCTGTGATAATCACGCTTTTCATCACGGGAGTAACATTATGTGATATATTTTTGTGTGACCTTTCATCAACAGCATTGGTACTGGTAACATGCTCGTCTTCCATCCATGTACTTTTTTCAGGATTTATTCTTAATTCAATCATATCTATTTTAGTCCGTAGTTCTGAAATGATATCATTATACTCATCGAACTTGCGAATATATCCATCAATTAACATATCCTTAAACTTCTGATTCTCTTTAACTCGTTCTTTCAGGTCCCGAAAATAACCAAAATAAAAAAATGCAACAAAGGATAATACAAAAAATGTAATTGAAATTATAACATCTAATAATGAATACTCTAAATTAATGTCAAAAATATTCATGTGATATCATGTGATTTACATGCACATATTTATTAAATTTTTACTATATCAATACTAACCTTTTAATCACATTATCAATCAAAGAAATCACACCATTCAAAGATGATGGATCAATTTCATCACTTTGTTTATTCAATATCACACTCAATTGATTATTCAATCGATCCAGTACCGAAAATGTTTCTATGTCGACGACATTGAGCAATTGCAATAACACCATTGTATAAACTGTCTTTCTTGTCTTGTTCCTACACTGCCCTAATTGCCGATAATACGCACCAGAACTTATATTATCAATAGGTTTTGCCTTCAGCATTTTATTATAAATAATTGATGTTTGTTTCTTTGTAAATATAGAATTTGCAATAAAATGATTCAAAATGGCTGCATAATTCAAATCGCTTTTTTCCATACACTATACAAATTTGTATAGTACCATAGTTTAATTAACTTATTGAAACAGGTACAACACCTCTAAATTCTCTAATGAGATTATTATTATAGAAGTAATTACTTTGAGAAATGATGGAAATACAAAACACCGAAAAATACATTCTCAACGAAATCAAGAAGCAAAAAACGTTATGCTTTCCACTTATAGACTCTGAAAACTCATTTAAGACTATAGAACTAGCAAAAAAATTAGAAGAGCTTGGTGCTTCAGCAATATTAGTTGGTGGCTCATCAACATCGGATCAAATTGAATTATCCAATTTTGTGACAGAATTAAAGAAGAATGTTAAGATCCCAGTTATTTTATTTCCAGGAAATATCACAGGAATATCACCAGCTGCGGATGCAATTTTGTTCAGTTCCCTACTAAATTCTGAAAATCCTTATTACATAACAGGAGCCCAGGCGCAGGGAGCATTGGTCGTCAATAAATATAATCTAGAAGCCATTCCAACTGGCTACCTTATTATTGGTAATGGATCAACAGCGTGGTTCATAGGCCAAGCCAAATCCATTCCATTTGACAAATCAAATATCGCAGTAATGTACGCCCTAGCAGCACTTTACATGGGTATGCGATTTTTATATCTCGAAGCCGGATCTGGCGCATCACAAAATAT
>JAATVL010000037.1 GCA_014523525.1 Nitrososphaerales archaeon TH703
AACAAACGTAACAATTGTAGTATAACCAAAGAAAATATTATTTCATGGGATATCTCAAAGGTTCTTAATATTTCGATTACGGAGGTATCGGACATTTTTACATATATTTGGGACAAACGTTGGGCGGATATACCGTCGACAGAACCTTCAATTGGTAATATTGTATCCAATCTTCATAACAAGGGATTCAGGATATCAATATTGACAAAAAGATATAGATCTTCTGTAAGCAATGTTATAAAATGGTTGGATTTACACAAGATTCATTGCGATGATCTCTTGTTCGTTTACGATGACGCACCAAAGACAGTTTATCCCTTTGATATCTTAGTTGATGATGCACCGATAAATTTTAGTGATCTAGTACATCCTAGAATTGGAGTCCTATTTAACCAGCCATGGAACAAGAATTTTTCATGGCCTGTTAGAATTGACACTTTGAGTCAAATCATAAATATCATCTGATTTTATAATCTAAATTTTGAAAACCTGGAATTTTAAATTACTGTTTTGGGGACACTTTCAATTCATTGAGATTCTGCCAAATAATTTTCAAGTTCAGTACCAACATATTAATCTCGCTTTGTCACTTGGAATTTTTTTAAATGATTCTACTTCTACTAAACAAACATAAAATGTCTTTAGATTAATTGTTAATTAATATGCATTCACACCATATTATCAAAAGCAGTAGACTTTATTCAGGTAAAATATCGATCAGGTCAGACAAGTATCACTTGGGAGATAAGATCATAGAAAAAGAAATAGTTGAGCATCCAGATTCGGTAGGAATAATTGCATTAGACAATAATGAAAACATAATACTCGTAGAACAATTTCGAATCGCTACGAGAAATAGTTTGATAGAAATTCCTGCTGGTAAAATTGAGAAAGGTGAAACTCCTAAAGATGCAGCTCTACGTGAAATGAATGAAGAAATAGGATATTTAGGAAAATTAACGCCCCTATTTCAGTGTTATCTTGCTCCTGGATATGATACTGAAAAGATGCACTTCTTCTTAGCATCAAAACTAAAAAGATCTAAAAAAAGACTCACACATGATGAAGATGAAGAGATTAAAATTAGACGGATCAAATTGAGTTCTGCTCTAGAAAAATGTATTTCTGGAAAAATAGCAGATTGTAAAACTATCGCGGCAATTATGATGATTTTGAATTCGAAATACAAACCCGAGAAAGGAAAGAAGTCAGCAAGGGATTTATCATATCATAAATGAAAAGTCTATAAAACAAAGATGATAATATCTGTTGTGTCTCAAATGAAGTACAAGAAATTATCGGAAAATGAATTGGATGAAACCGTTAGGGCGATGAATGGATGGGAATTAAAAGACGGAAAATTGAAAAAGTCTTTTAGATTTTCAAATTTCGTCGAAGCATTTGGGTTTATGACAAGAATTGCTCTTGAAGCCGAAAAAATGAATCATCATCCCGATTGGTCAAATGTCTATAATACTGTCACAATTAAACTGAGTACTCACGATGCAGGTGGAATTACGGATTACGATGTCAAGCTAGCAAATATCATAGACAACATTAATCAGTAGTAGGATAATGTAACTAGAATTATCTATTGAATAAAAAAACAATTTGGTTAGTATTTAGCTGACAACTTCATGTTCATACCTACATGGAGTCCTTAAGGATTGTGGTAACTTGTGAGATTCTAATAAAATGATTGAAGGTAATATTTGAAATCACATATAAAGCACTAATTAGAGTTCTTTTCATTATTTAGAAACACTTCTTGCATTAACCAATCACAAAATTTTTTCAAATTTTCATCAATTTTACACCAAAGATGTATTGAACCTGGTAGTATCTCAATTCTCCCTTTATCGGTTAAAATCTTCAGCCCTTCTTTACCTTCGTACATATAGGCATCTTGAGGTGTAACGTTACCTAAAAATTCTTCAGCCTTTCGTTTAATAATTTCTCTAGGTATTGGAAACCTTTTTCGGAACTTATCTACCACCAAACCCAAATTTTCTGTACCATAGTTCTCTACATCATAAATTTTTTTTGAATCTGGAAAATGCAAGTTTAAGGTTACCTGATATCTTGATCCAGTGAACTCTGACAATTTATTTACTAACTGATACGCGTCATTCGGACTCTTTTTTAACGATTCCTGAATTTCTTTAATATGGTATTTAATATTAAATAAGAGCTCAGAATGCAGGTTAGAAAAACTCATTTAATGATCAGAATCGTTGAATTTCTTATATTATCGTACTGCATTTATAATGAATAAAAAATTAAAAAATCGCGGTGATATCACTTTAAAATATTCAGTTATGGCAGATTAATAATAAGTCTCCAGTATATGACACTTAAATCTTAATTAGTAATATTGTGAGATTATGCTATGTTCGCAACCGATTCCAGTTCAGAACGTGCCACAAGTATTGAAGATTATCAAAATACTTGTATGGAGTTTATAAGCGACATAAGCAGGGACTATAAAGATTGGGTGGATAGATATCAATTAGCCGATGAAGAAACCTCCAAGAGAAAAGATTCTATCGACAATGTAGTTAAGACCACTAATAGTTGGATAAGAAATTTCTGCAATACAATAAAGAAGGTTGACATAGTTATGAATGACGGTATAAATAAAATGGCTGAAAATACTGCCAGCTACCCATTTCATTTTGATGTCTCTATTAATTCCATGAAAAGATATGCAAAATACGGAATTGGGACAATACCTCTGAGAGTAAACGCCATACCACAAGAAGGACGAATGGTAAGATTAGGGAAATACAGCAAAAATGATTTGTTTCTGATCTCATCAAGTTCTCCAGTATCATATACTGTAAGTGACGAGAGTATGAATGCTGTTGATATCTTGGATGATTACATTACAATTGATACATCAAAATGTGAAAAAGGCAGCATGATTTCCATCACAATAATTGTGGAGGAAGTTA
>JAATVL010000038.1 GCA_014523525.1 Nitrososphaerales archaeon TH703
GCAGGTGTTGTGGCTATCTTTAGTGGTGGTTCCTTTATTGGTATTTTAATCATCATTGTTGCCATACCAACATTTGGATTCTGGTTTTCAGTAGTTGTTCTATCTGCAAACAGAAACATTCAGCTCCCCAAATTTTCCTTAAGTTTGATTAAAAGATTTTTGTCAAAAGAAAGATCAGATCATCTGATACATTCTACAAATGTTACTTTAGCAGATTTATGCAAAATGAGCAGAGAGAATTTTAGATCGTTCAATTCAGTCAAGGTCCTTTCGGTAGGAATGGCTATAACTTTTGTCGCTTTTGTCTTTCAAGGTCTTTCATTCCTGGTATTAGCACAAGCAGTTGGTGAGCATGTGGGATTTTTTCAATCATTTATGGCGACTTCAGCAGCGACCGCTCTTTCTACCTTACCAATCACCATTGGAGGATCCGGTTTAGCAGAACTCGGTGTCTGGGCATATATTACAAATATTAGTAGTATTCCACATTTGACTGATGTTTTAAACTCATCCCAATTGTCTGTAATCATAGCTTGGAGAATTGCTACTTACCATATACCCCTTGTTATAATGTGGATAGCTCTTATGAGGATTACAATCGGGAAAGATTCTATTGCAAATCAAATTAAATCTAAGAATTTGGATAATAGTTAAACAATATTACTGAAAAAAAGAATCACTTAGAACCAACGAGGAATTAGATTGAATAAGTTGAAAGGAAAAATAGTCGTCATAACTGGAGCATCATCAGGTATAGGGAGATCAACAGTATTAGAATTTGCTAAACAAGAAGTCAAAGCAATTATACTTGTTTCTAGAAACAAGGAACGTTTGTCACAAGTTGAATCAGAATTAAGTGGAAATTCTGAATCTATGATCTTTGCCTGTGATATATCTAATAATTCGGAAGTACTAAAGATGGCTAGAGAAGTACTTTCAGTTTATGATACTGTTGATATATTGGTAAATAATGCAGGAATTGGAATATTAGGAAAAGTAGCCGATCTCTCAATAGAGGAATTGGAATTAGTAACAAAAACAAATTACTTTGGAATGATTTACTGTACCAAAGCATTTCTAAATTCAATGCTAAGAAAAAAAAATGGACACATAATAAATGTTGCATCATTGGCGGCTAGCTTTGGAATTCCTGGATTAGCTGCGTACTGTGGTTCAAAATTTGCGATGCTGGGGTTTTCTGAGTCACTCCAACACGAATTGCATGGTACTGGTGTACGTGTTACTGTTGTAAGCCCTATAGGCGTGAAGACAAATTTTTTCTATCATCCATCTTTTGGCAATAAGTTCAAAAATAAGGAGCGTTTTTATTTGGATCCTCATACTGTAGCTAGAGCAATCATAAGAGCTTCTAATTCAAATAGGTTGGAAATTGTTGTTCCGTTTTATATGCGAGGCGGGGTATGGTTAAAACATACGATACCTTATTTAGTAAATCCAATTGTGGGTACTTCTTTTAGAAAAATAATGGACATTGAAAAAATAGACTAGTCATTCATCTTCATCTTCACCAGTACTGATTGTTGTCTGTAGGTCTGATTCTACATCCATAAGTTGAAGATCCTCCAATTCAAACCTATATATCGCATTCATATCAAGATTATACGTTGACTTCAAGAGCTCAACTAATTTGGAACTTAATTCACCCTTAAACATTTTTATTTTGAATTCGTAAATGAATCCCTTCAGGAAGTCTGAAATTTTCAGATTTCTGGGTACGTCCAAACCTTCTATTATTGTTCTTCCATCGGAAAGCGCTTCGTATATCTGTAGATCAATCTTGTAAGCATCCTCATAGACGGCCAGTATATAACCTGATCTTGTCAAAATTTCTGGCGCACCAAATTCCACAGATTTAATTTCGTCTTCGGCCCATTTTGGAAGAGATTCTTCTCCTTGTGATTGGCCGTCCTTCGTACTTTTGCTAGAGACTTGCGCTTTGGATCTTGGCATGGCTATTCTTATAATGATGTACCACTATTGCTTTCTAAAAAACTTTGCAGATAAAGATAAAGATAATTACACTCAGCAAATAAACTTTGCAGATAAAGATAATTACACTCAGCAAATAATATTGGTAGACGAGGGTAGGAAAATAGGGCGGTTGAATAAAAAATAAAAAATGGTATCATTTGTCTTGGTTACAAGTTTAATATATACTCAAACGGGCCAGTTAGATATAATATTCTAATATCATTTCAATACTTTCTTTATCCTCGTCATCACGTACATATTCTTCGTACTTTGTAAAGTCCAGTGGAGTAATCATGCCAACAAGTTTGCTAGTATCTTTAGAATTACCATCAACAACAATCAAATGCCTAACATTGTGTTTCAACATCAAATCTGCTGCAATCGACGGAGACGAGTTAGAGCCAATAGTAATCAATGGAGCTGACATTATTTCTTTATTTTTGACTTCAGTCGTACGTACATCATTAATGCACACTTTTCTAACCAGGTCACGTTCCGTAACCAAACCTGTTGGTTTACCGCCGCTATCAACAACGAGCAATGAACTTACCTTTTTATCTTTCATTTTCATTGCTGAATTTTGGATAGTATCAGACTCTTTAATCGTAAACACATTTTTTCTCATAAGGTCGCTGACAATTGTAGTCATTGTAATAATATACATGCTCTGACTTTTTAAGATATGCTTCATTGCAAAAACTTTGGGTTCAGTAAAATCAGAAGTTACATAAATTCTGTTCGTACAAACGCTAACTTTGCTCTTTCTACTACTATATCTATATTCTAAAGGAATCCATGAGCCTTTGTTACTAATCCTAATAAGTAAACAGTTACCTTGAGACTTGATCGGAATAGTTACCAAAGTTAAACTACTTGATTGAATTGTGCAATCCAAAGATATTCACGTTTTGTTAATAGTATCCTCTTCTTCACCGATGTTATTTAGTAATCTTGCCTGAAGTTCAGAAAAAAGTAAGGAACGAGAATGCTCTGCATTGCAGTGAAGACCAAATTAAGAAATATCATGGATGTTATCTGTCTACTATGAGCTTGGATTCAATATTGGTTTCGAGCGTGATGACCCCCAATGTGCTAACTGATACTGAAGAACAAAATATTATGAGTGCATGTAGAATTATGTATGAAAGTAATATTGGTTGTGTTATAATTGTCAAACTAACAGGGAGTAAGGAGCCAGTGGGTATAATTACCGAACGAGATATTGTACGCATTTTGGGCAAATTTGATCCACATTTACTACAAACTCCCTTGCGTAGCCTCATGAGCAAACCGCTAGTAACTATTGAAAATACTGCAACCATAAATGACGCAATGAAGATAATAGTTAGCAAGGATATTCGCAGGCTTGTAATCAAGAGTCATAACAAGATGGTTGGAATAGTAACGGACAAGGATATATTCAAACTGATTACTAGAACTCCTGAATTATTAACAGAATCCTACAATGACACCTTTCCTTTACGATCTAGCGAAATGACTGAGAGATTTACTGAATATTACTTTAACAATTTAAGGCCAGACTTGTGATTCTACTAAATTTATTTTTTGTTAATTTAGTGTAATCCTAAAGTCAATCCTCTAATGACTTATATTTCACATTGATTTTTCTTTACTCCCAATTTCTTAAATCTCCTTCTAACAGCCCACTTCCCAGATGTATCCTATCAATATGTGAAGACAAATCTGTCTTATCATTGAATTTAGATTGACAATATGGACATTTTATAATTACTGTAGATTGAGAGGTCGACACTTCGAGCTCAGCTAGGTCTATGCTTCGAATGGGCACATTTCCAACAAGAGACATTAGTGTTACCATACCGACTGTCTTCCCGTCATCATCGATTACCGGAAGACGTCTCATTCCTTTCTTCCTCATTAATAAAATTGCATCCAAACAGGAAGTCTTTTTGCCAACCGTTATGAGGGGTGAACTCATAATCTTACCAATGTTGACCTTAAATATTCCTACAGCCTCCGCTACTACGCGATACAAAATATCCCTTTCAGTTACAATCCCCTTGATTATGCCTGACTGAGGATCGCTAACCAACACGCTTGAAATTCCTCTATTTCTCATCACTTTGGCTGCCTCAATAATGCTTGTAGACAGATCCAGAATGGCAGGATCCTTATCCATTATTTCGCTAACTTGGAGTTGAAGGTTTTCATTAGTATGCAATTTCATTGATTATTCTTAAAAGCAGAACAATTTATGGTAATTGTTTGCAATGTAATGCACTGCAAACAAATTAAATATTTTAACCGATATAGAAGTGCTTATCCGATTAATTTAATCCTCAACAATTGCGGAAAAATAAGAGAAGACGATGAATGGATTCGACAAACTGACAATGTTTCTTGCTTATCAATTCAATAAATCTTATTTTTATGAATTACGAATAAAAAACCTATTTTACTACCAAAACCGGACAGGGTGAATTGGTTACTACACCAGAGGCTGTGCTGCCAAGCATGAATCTGAACTCCGATGTGCTTCTAATACCAATCACGATTATGTCTATATTTTTTTTCTCGGCATAATTTGTTATTTCACTTACTACAGAGTCACTTGTAATTACATCTATTTCAAGCTTAACGTTTGCGCTATTGTATTTTTGTCCAAGCTTGTCTAGAAAGTCATATTCGCCTTGCGTTCCTCTTGTAAGTATCTTGTCTGCAGTTTGCTTACCGGGCGGTAGTACTACATATATTGCGATGACACGTCCGTGAAGCCCCAAAGCTAATTTTATTGCATAATCTGCGGCCTTTATAGAATTCTCCGAGCCATCCACTGCAACCAATATATTACTTATTTTCGAATCTTGAGACATCTCTTGTCTTGAACTGATAGGTGCAAGGAAGTTTAATTTCTTTTTGGATAAATAGCTGCACAAAGTTCTGATTCGAATATACGGATAAAGCGTATTATCATCTTGTTCAGTTTTGGCTGATCCTCAACGACTCACTGAAGTATTATTTCCATAGCTTGGTGACCAAAATTAATTATACGAAACAATATTTAGTTAGCATATCAATACAAGATTCGAACACCAAATGTTTTCCAAAGTTGTTAACGTTTCGACATCAATTTCGCACATTAGAAATAACTCTGTCATTGCGATTTCGGGTTTCAATATGGCCACAACCCCCGAATATCTCATTCTTGAATTATACAAATCCTACTCTCGAATCGGCAGTGCGAAGAATCTTTTCATAATTTCGGATGCACTTCCGGCTGTCCCTGGAAGAGCATTAGACATTGTCGCTCAGAGTCTATACCAGGA
>JAATVL010000039.1 GCA_014523525.1 Nitrososphaerales archaeon TH703
CGTAATAGGCGACACCTTGAAGAAAAAATTTTTCTTTATTGCAATTGCTGATAATTCCTGAATGTTGGATTCAAAAGTGAATAGTTTTAGTATGTCGGTTCCAGTATCAATTACAGTGCCATATGATTTTAGAACCTCACCATCAACGCCAGATTTTGAAATCTCTATTTTAATATTTTCTTTAATATTCTTCCTGATGTCTGAAAGTGTTCCTTGTGAGATAACGACTCCCTTGTCTATGATGACTATATCATCTGACAATACTTCTGCCTCGTCCATGTAATGTGTTGTAAGCAGGATGGTTGTTCCACTATCTTTTTTTTCCTTGATTGCTTTCCAAATTTGACGCCTGGACACAGGATCAAGCCCAATCGTGGGTTCATCGAGAAATAGTAACTTTGATTCTGTAGCCATTGCCATCGCTACTAGTATTTTTTGTTTCATTCCTCCCGAAAGATACATGGCAAGTTTATTTCTTACATCATACAATTCAAACTCTTGAAGGATCTTTTTTGCTCTTATTGACGATTCGTATTTATTTACTCCTCTAATTCTTAGCCAATAATAGACATGATCCCATGGCGTAAGAGCACGCAGGGGCCTTCCTTCCTGTGGGACAATAGAAATATAATTTCTTATTTTTTCTGTATCTTTAATGAGATCATTATCAAATATTTTTACGGTACCCGACGTTGGTAATAACTGTGTTGCACAGATTCTGACAAATGTAGTTTTTCCCGCTCCATTTCTTCCAAGGAGAGTGAAAATTCTTCCTGGTTCAATATCTAATGAAATATTCTTTATGGCAAAGGATAATGATCCTTTATATTTTTTAGTAACTTCAACGGCTTCTACTGCACTCATAAAGAAATACTTTCAATAAAACCAATTATGTGACGTATGATATTAAATCAATTTTTGAACAAATAGCTGCGTGGAAGACAAAAATTAAAATAACCTAACTTATTCGACATTGATAGAAACACCATGGTCCTTTGAGTCCTTTAGCTTAAAGGTTACTTCTAAAATTCCATTTTTGTATGTTGATTTACCAGAGGATGGTTCAATTTTATCAGGAAGTTCTATTTTCTTGTTGTATTTTCTCTCTCCTGATACAGATTCTATGGATAGAGAGTTTTCATTAGCAGTTATCCTTAAATCCCCTTTAGTTACACCAGGTAGCTCTGCAATAACTTTCAATTTGTCAACATCCTTTATGACATCCACGACAGGTTCCCTCTGATCACTGACGGCAAACCTTCCACTTAGGGAGCTTGGGAAAGTGTTTAGGTTTCCAAATTTTCTGACAATTGGTTTGCCATCTTCGCCAATTTTAAATGAATATCCATAAACGATTGGCCCCAGTTCACGCACAGTAGATCCGTCATCTAGCTTACGTTCTCGTATGAGATTCTTCGGAACGTTTTGATCCATATTTTTGACAGCATCTTGCATCAACTTTTCCATTTCTTTCATCATGGCGTCTACGTCAGGGAACCATGAATTTGTTCTTCGTCTTCCAAACCACTCATCAAACGGAGTTGACATATACATTATCTTGATTTATTTAAATATAAATATTATAGGCTCTGCAAATTAAATATTTTTTGTATCATCCAATTCTTTAATTAACCATTTTTGTCTTTCACTAACTTTTGTGGGTATGTCAAGTTTTACATTTACAATTTGATCACCCTTTGAATGCCGTCCGTGTATTGGTATTCCTTTTCCTCTTAATCTAAAAATTGAATCAATTTGCGTACCTGCAGGAATTTTCAACTTTTCACTTCCATATAATGTCGGTATTATTATCTCTGTTCCTAATACTAACTCTGGATATTTGAGTTTCAGAGAATAAAGTATATTTCCATTCTCAAGTCTCTCAAATTTTTGATGAGGTTTAATATGAATTCGAATAAATAAATCTCCTGGAATTTCATTTTCATAAGAAATTCCTCTACCCTGTAATTGTAGTGTCATACCATCTTCGATACCCGGTGGTATTTCAATCTGAATTTTTTTTCTAGCTGAAACCTTACCCGCCGCCTTACAATTTCGGCATGGCTTTTCTATAATCTCCCCCATTCCTCTGCAAGTTCTACACGTTTCCACAGTAACAAAAGTTGAAAATCTATTTTCATTAATTACCCTCTTTGTTTGTCCAACACCATTGCACGATGTGCATTTCTTAGGTTTCGTACCAGGATAACAACCACTTCCATTGCAAACTGAACATTTTTCTAATGATGGAACTTCAATTGTTTCATTCTTTCCGCTTATTACTTCCTCAAGGGTGAGTGACAAATCAATAACTGTGTCTTCGCCCCTGTTAGTCCTTCCAAAATTAAACCCAAACCCAAATGGATCACCTCTATTTCTGCTAGAAAATCCACCTCCGAATAATTGTTCAAATATATCTCTAATTCCACCAAATCCCATATCTCTGAAGATTTCGTCAAAATTAGATTCTGATCCTCTGAAGACTTCCTCGGCCCCTAGGTGGCCATATCTATCATATTTTTTTCTTTTTTCTTCGTCTGATAGTACAGCATATGCTTCTGAAATTTCCTTGAATTTCTCTTCTGCACCTGCGCTCTTATTTCTGTCAGGATGGTATTGGAGAGCTAATTTCCTATAATTATTCTTGATCTCTTCTTTAGTAGCATTCTTGTCAACGTTCAATACTTCGTAATAGTCGCGCTTTGTTGTCATGGTAAGATACCATTTGTTGAAAATATGTAATTCAATTCAGGTTTGCCTTTTCAGACCAATCAAGTTATGGTTGGGTGTTAGATTGATTCGCACTATCTGAACTTTGATTCGCACTATCTGAACTTTGATTCGCACTATCTGAACTTTGATTCGCACTATCTGAATTCTGAGATGATGTAG
>JAATVL010000040.1 GCA_014523525.1 Nitrososphaerales archaeon TH703
ATCAATTGACGCTGCAAAAGTAATGAAACCGATACACACAGTCGAAGCAGGAGAAGGAATAACTGAGGCCGCGCGCATATTACGAAAAAATAATATCAAGAGATTGGGAGTAGTTTATAAGGACAGATTAGCTGGAATTATCTCCGCTTCTGACGTTATTGCTGTTACTCCAGAATTGGTCGATGTAGTGTCTGAGAAGGCGGCTATGATAAGGGGAGAAATTGGTAGGCCGGCATCTGCTGTTTCGGGATATTGTGATGATTGTGGAGAGTGGTCAGATGTATTAATGTACTCTGAAGGTACCTTTACATGCGAAGTATGTAGAGGCTCATGATCTTACTAAGTTGTAAAATACAGTATAATGGTTAGGACACAACTTTACCTAGATTAGCAATATAAACCAGCTACCAAATTCGTTTTTCTTCAAGATATCTTCCTATCAAAAGATTAAAATCACGTAGTTCTGAAAAATCAATGAATGAGTTTAAATTCTTTAGAAAGAACCATTGATAAAGTTCTTTCGCAAAAAGAATCAGCACTAATTTCTGAGATTGACTCAGCACTTCAAAAATCGTTAAAAAATTTAGAATCTTCTAAGAGAAGTCTTCAAACTGAATATGACAATATTATTGAATCGTCAATAAAACAGGCTGAAAATCTAAAGCGTCAAATAATAGGATCAAGCACATTAAACGCTAGGAACAAGGAACTAGTAATTATAGAATCAGCTATTGATAAAATTTTTAATAAGGCAAGGGAAAGACTTGCACAAAGCAATAACGAAAAAAATTATGAAAAATTATTAGCCAGCATGATAGAAGATACCGCTGCAAAGCTAGGTTCTGACGTGGTCATACAATGTAACAAAACTGACTTGAAGCTGGTAAAAAAAATATCATCAGAAGAATCAACAAAAAAGAAATTGAAGATAACTGTTTCAGATGAGGTAATAGATGTAATTGGTGGAATAAGAGCAACTTCAATAGATGGAACAATGACTTTAGATAACACACTTGATTCGAGTATTGATAGTCTCAAACCTTTAATAAGGAAAGATATAGTCCAACTGCTTAGAGGCGAAATTAAGTAGATGGTGGCAAAGGGAAAAATAGTATGGGTTAGTGGTCCAGCAGTTAGAGCTGATGGAATGTCGTCGGTAAAAATGTATGAGACAGTAGAGGTTGGAGAATCAAAATTAATTGGTGAAGTTATCAGATTAACCGGAGATGTAGCTTTTATCCAAGTTTATGAATCTACATCCGGTCTTAAACCAGGAGAACAGGTTGTTGGTACAGGACAACCACTTTCGGTCCTTCTTGGTCCCGGAATTATTGGAAGGATTTATGACGGTATACAGAGACCGTTGGATGACATTGCAGAAAAATCTGGAGCATTCATCGGAAGAGGCATAACTACCAGCCCTGTTGATATGAAGAAAAAATTCAAATTTAATCCAACTGTGAAAAAAGATGATACTATTTTTGGAGGATCTATTCTCGGGACAGTTGAAGAAACTCCTCTTTTAACTCACAAAATTTTGGTTCCACCAAATTATGCTGAGGCAACAATTACTGAAATTGTCAAGGAGGGCGATTATGATTTAGAAGATGTCATTGCACAGGCGAAAAGCAAGAGCGCAGATAAAATTGAATTAAAGATGTATCACAAGTGGCCTGTTAGAAAACCTCGACCCTATGCTGAAAGATATGATCCGACAGTACCACTAGTTACCGGCCAAAGAATTATCGACACGTATTTTCCAATCGCAAAAGGAGGAACTGGTGGTATTCCAGGTGGATTTGGTACTGGAAAGACTGTAACGTTGCATCAAATTGCTAAATGGGCAGACTCTCAGGTTGTTGTCTATATTGGATGTGGAGAACGAGGCAATGAAATGACAGAAGTACTTGTAGAATTTCCACATTTAATTGACCCTAGATCTCAAAGGCCGTTAATGGAAAGAACAGTACTTGTTGCTAATACTAGTAACATGCCGGTCGCCGCTAGAGAAGCATCAATTTATACAGGTGTTACTATTGCCGAGTATTATCGCGATATGGGGTATGATGTGGTTCTCGTAGCTGATTCTACAAGTAGATGGGCAGAAGCACTTCGGGAGATGTCAGGTCGATTGGAAGAAATGCCTGCAGAAGAGGGTTATCCGTCATACTTGGCATCAAGACTCGCTGAATTTTATGAAAGAGCAGGACGAATAAGAGCATTAGGTTCACCAGATCGTTCTGGGTCTGTGACAATAGTGGGCGCAGTATCTCCATCAGGTGCGGACTTTACCGAACCAGTAACGACTCATACAATTCGATTTATCAAGACTTTCTGGGCACTGGATACTAGATTAGCATATTCTAGACACTATCCATCAATTAATTGGATGCAGTCTTATTCTGGTTATCTTGAAGATATATCTAAATGGTGGAAGGAAAACGTAAGCCCTGATTGGTATGACTTGAGAGCTGAATCGTACCATATACTGCAACGTGAAGATACACTAAAAGAAATTGTTAGATTATTGGGACCTGAAGCACTTCCAGATGAAGAGAAGCTTGTCATGGAAGTAGCTAGAATGTTAAAGATTGGTATTTTGCAGCAGAACTCTTTTGATAAGGTTGATACTTATTGTAGTCCAGTTAAACAATTAAAATTGGTGAGACTTATGGTAAAGTTCTATAAAGAAGCACAGAAGGCACTTAAGGAAGGAAAGTCATTAGCAGATATTAGAGCTCTACCAATAATAACCACTCTATTAAAAGCAAAATTTGAAGTTACGGATGAACAAATTTCAAAGTTAGATGAAATAGATAAACAACTATCAGATTCATTCAAAGGGAACATTGAGGAGGTAAAGGTATCTGTCTAAAACAACTGGAATTGAGTATACCAAAATAGCAGAAATAAAAGGGCCACTCATGGTAATAGATGGTGTAACAACAGCTTCATTTGATGAACTTGTAGAAATAGAAACAAATGATGGTGAACGACGATTAGGAAAAGTTCTAGAAGTAGGGAACGGCAAGGCTGTAGTTCAGGTTTTTGAAGGAACGACAGGGTTAGCAATTACCGGAACAAGAGTCAAGTTTCTTGGAAAAACTATGGTCATGCCAGTATCCCAAGAATTACTTGGACGCGTATTTGATGGCCTTGGAAGACCAAATGATGGCTTACCTGATCCTGTTGCTGATAAATTTCTTGATGTTAACGGAGAACCTATGAATCCTCAAAGTAGAGAATATCCAACTTCATTTATTCAAACAGGAGTTTCTGTCATTGACGGGATGTTGACTTTGGTAAGAGGTCAAAAGCTACCAATTTTTTCTGGTTCCGGGATGCCACACAATATA
>JAATVL010000041.1 GCA_014523525.1 Nitrososphaerales archaeon TH703
AATTTATTTAAAGATATTCCTATTAGAAATTGAAAGTAACATATTAAAAATGTATAAACAATATAAAATCTTTATTATGCTCAACAAATTTTAAGAAAGTTAAAAGAACTGGTATAAAACGAACTATTGCCTTGGCTCTTCGGTAAAGCCTGTCCTTTCATAAACCGAGACTATATCGTTAAAGTTGTCCTGCGTCGCTGACATCGTTGGCTCCACCTTGGTCGTATATTGAACTGTCACAATCACATCTTTCCCGTCATCTTTAATCTCGACAGAGTCACCGGTTTTGTTGAAAAGTTTCTTTTGCTTAGTCATCTGTAAACTACCTATCACTCAACAAATTATATAATGATTTAAACTCAACATAATTTAATTAATAGAATGACCTTTTAGACCTCAATTAATCTCATATTCGGAAGTTCGGATCCGTGAATGTATGAAGAGTATACTATTACTATATCTCAACGAATAAATTAAGATATTCTTAATGTTACCTCCTAAGATTACAAATATTTTTATATTAATCAAATCCATAAGGAACTTATTAATTAACAACTGATGGGAGAAGTTAATTTGATTGAATGAACAAGACACAACCAATTTCCCACCAGTTGTGTGTTAGGCGTTATACGGTTATCTTGACCAACTTATAATTCCATTGGTAGAAAGTCATATGAATTTCGAATAGAAGAATGTCATAAGAATTTAGGAATAGATAACGTTCTTTTCCATCTAAACTCTAAATTCATTCGTCAAATATCTTTATTTCTCTTAATCGACGTTTTTAAGAGTTCCTAATCATTTATATTCAATCCTGTTTTTTTGCTAACGGTCGGAATAATGAATGCAGCGTTGCTTACTATTGATAACAAAATATGAAATATCTTAAACTGGCGGGATTGTGAGTAATCAAACCCTAATAGTTGTCCCACCAGTGGAGTTTTGCGTGAGATTTTCTAATCAGGAAATGAGCAGTTTTGTGAAAAGTATTTATGTTTCGCATTAGGAGCCTCCCTAGTTGATAAATCGTTTATTTTTATTTTTTACAATTTTACTCCTTTCGTCCGTATTCTCTATGATTAGCCCATTATCTGTTAGATATTCTTCTGAACCAATTTTACTTAAGGCGTATGGTGACGATGAAGGTGGAGGCGGTAATGATCAAGGTGGTGGCCATGGTCGTCGAGGTGGAGACGATAACAATCAAGGTAATGATGAAGGAAAGCATCTCTTTAGAAAATTTTTCAATTTTAAGCAATTAGAACGCGATGATGATCAAAAAAAGGACACCAAGAAGGAAAGTGCTGAACCTAAACCAAAAACCTATGATGGTTATAATTTTGCAAAGGATGGCGATACGAAGCGTAAGGAGTTTAATTTTGCTGCTGTGGGTGATTTTGGATGTTCACAAAATACCAAAAAAACTATCAATAACATTGAAGAAAAAAAACCTGAATTAGTGTTACCTTTAGGAGACCTTTCGTATCAGAGTACTGCAGATTGTTGGTTTGATGCAATGTCCCCGCTTAAAGGAAAAATCATGATTACTTTAGGATTTCATGATGTGAACGATGGAGGCTCGAAATTACAGCAATACGAAAAAAGTTTTGGACTGGATAAACTTTATGGTTCTGTTGACTATAGACACGTGCACTTTGTTACTATGGCTTCAGAATCTAAATTTGATGTAGGTTCTGCACAGTACAAGTTTATAAATGAAGATTTGAAAAAAGCATCTGAAAACAAAGACACAGATTGGATAGTAGTAACCACTTATGGACCATTTTACACATCGCCGTCAACACATAAGGCTGAAAAAGATCTTAGGGATATCTATCACCCTATATTTGAAAAATATAATGTCGATTTAGTATTGCAGGCACATAACCACAACTACCAGAGAACGTTTCCAATATCATATAATTCTGATGGTGATAGTTCAGAACCTGTTGTCACAAAGCAAAATACTACAGGATATAACAATCACACAGATGGGACAGTTTTCGCTCTAGTCGGCACAGGTGGAGAGAGTTTCTATCCGCTTGAAAGTCAAGCACCTTACGTGGCGAGCCAATTTGGTAAGTTTGGATTTCTAAATATAGATATCAGTAATGGAAATCCCCACTCTACATTGAGTGGAACTTTTTATGACAATAAGGGTGATGAGGTATTGGACCAATTTACAATTGAAAAGGAAATAAAAAATGCAGATGTACATATCCAACCAGAACCCCCAAGTGCTTCACACGCTTCACTTGCTTCACAAAATTCAAATTCAAATTCAAATCACGATTATCTCCCTTCCTGTAATAATTGTGACAAATAGTTTGTTGGAATAGGAAAAGGTGCTATTAATCTGAATAGGCAATTTATAGGAATAGAAATTGACTCCCTTCACTATTCAAAAAATGAATTTCAATTTTCAAGAGAAGAATTAACTAAAAATTACTTATCAAACAATAAGTTATCTAGCGATAAGCAAACTAATTATATCAATAAGCAAATAAAGAGGCTGAACAAGAAACAACCATATTAACAACTGATGGGATCAGTTTTGATTGAAGAGGCTGAACAAGAAACAACCCATTCCCCACCAGTTGTTTGTCTGTGACGTTATAATTTTCCTGTACTACATACTATAAAATGGCTTGCGTAGAATGTTATAAGAATATATGAATTAGTAACGTTATTCTGTATAAAACTCTGATTGTTTTACTAAATAATCATTGAATTTCTGTATGGTAGGA
>JAATVL010000042.1 GCA_014523525.1 Nitrososphaerales archaeon TH703
AAAAAGTTGAGTCACAAATTGGTTATGATTTACCAGACAGGATAGCAAAGATACACGAACTCGACATTTCTAGTAGATTAAGAACGCTATTGCCAGAATTAGGAAAAGAATTAACAGCACTAAAGATAGCGGAAGAAATAGTCCTAGGGAAATATGGCGGAGTAACTATAGAGGAAAAGTTAAACAACGCAGTAAGAGTTGGACTGTCTGTTGTAACAGAAGGTGTAACGGTAGCTCCGTTGCAAGGCATATATGATGTTAAAATAAAAACAAATGCCAACAATTCTCAATATCTATCAGTTTCTTTTGCTGGTCCAATAAGATCTGCAGGGGGAACCGAAGCTGCCTTAACAATGCTAATCGCTGATCATGTGAGAAAGATTATCGGATTAGATAAGTATATTGCTAATTCATATGATGACGAAATTAGTAGATATGTTGAAGAATTAAGAATTTATGAAAGAGAGGTAGGTAATTTCCAGTTTAAGGTTTCTGACGAGGACGTCATTCGTTGCATAAGTTCTCTTCCTGTAGAAATTGATGGAGTTGACACGGACCCTGTAGAAGTAGTTGGTCATCGGAATCTGCAAAGGGTTTCTACCAACAGAGTTCGTGGGGGTGCATTAAGAGTAATGAATGACGGCTTGATAGGCAGAAGCAGAAAAATATTGAAGATAGTTGAAACTCTAAAATTAGAAGGGTGGGACTGGCTCAAAAGTCTTGAAGGAGCAATTCAGACTGCAGATGACGATACAGTATCCCACAGGATGACTGAAGTCATTACTGGAAGACCGGTTCTTTCGATGCAGAAAAAAATTGGTGGTTTTAGATTACGGTATGGTAGAAGCTGCAACACTGGATTCGCTACAATTGGAATTCACCCAACCATTCCAGTATTATTAAATTATGCAATTGCTGTGGGTACGCAAATAAAAATTGACGCGCCAGGAAAGGCCTCTACTATCGCACTAGTAGATAGTATCGAACCACCGATTGTAAAACTAAATGATGGAAGTATTATGAAGATAGAAACAATAAGTCAAGCAAAATCCATAGCTAAAAAGATTACAAAAATTCTCTATCTAGGAGACATTCTAATAAGTTATGGTGACTTTCTTGAAAATAATACTCAATTACTGCCAACATCGTATGTTGAAGAAATATGGGCTCTAGAATTAGAAAGCGAACTCACAAAAATGCACTCTCATCCAAACTTGAAAATATTTGAGAGTGAAAGATTACTCGAGTTAATACAACATCCATTGGAAAAAAAACCATCGGTTATTGAAGCATTCAAGATTAGCGAATTCTTTGATATACCTCTTTATCCTGGATATGTTTTTTATTGGAGTACTTTAGCATTAGATGAATTTACTAATTTAATCACAAAATTACTAGAAAATAGGGAGGTAATAAAAAATACCAACGAAGAAAAGCTTTTTACTAATGATTCAGAGGTAAAAAAAATTTTTGAAAAACTTGGCATAATCCACTCCCTTTGTCTTGACGACAGCAAAATAAGAATCGATGATCCTGATCAACTATATATCCTAACAGTATTAATAGCCAAATGTATCAAATACGAAACAAATCTTGATAAACTCTTAGAATCAACTGTTCCCTTAGACAGTGATCCAAATAATGTTAAAATGCATATTTTGGATATTATTTCTAAGTTACTAAATATTAGCATAAAAGAAAAGTTCTCTTCTTCAATTGCAGTTCGTGTTGGACGTCCAGAAAAAGCTGCAGATAGAAAAATGAAACCTCCTGTTCATGTTTTATTTCCTATAGGAACAAACGGTGGTCCTACCAGGGATATTCTTAAAGCATTGCAAAAACCACTTTATATTGAAATCGCGAACAGATTTTGTAAGAATTGTAAATCACCATCCATAGCTGTTTGCTGTCCAGACTGTCATTCTAATACTCCAATTCAGATCATGTGTTCAACCTGTAGACACGAACTTAATAGTGAGGAACCAAACGGTATTTGTCCTATTTGCGGAAATCGTTTAAAAACACATTCTCCAACCAGTTATCCTCTCAAGGTTGCTATTGAAAAAGCAAGAAAGCATCTTGGCATACAACCAGTTGAACCATTGAAAGGGGTTAAATCCCTCATGGGTAAAAATCGATGTGCAGAACCTCTAGAAAAGGGAATTTTAAGGCAAAAAAACAACTTGTATACATTTAAGGATGGGACCATACGATTTGACGCTACAAATGAACCTTTAACTCACTTTAAACCCAAATGGGTTAAAACGAATATTGCAAAATTAAGAGAGCTTGGGTATCTTAAAGATTATACCGGCAATGATTTAGAATCACCAGATCAATTGCTAGAACTATTCATACAAGATATAATTATACCAATCCATGCTGCAGAACACCTTCTGAAAATTGCTCAGTTTGTAGATGAAGAACTGACAAGATTTTATGGGGTTGACGCATTCTATGATATGAACTCCATAGATGACTTGATAGGACATTTGATTGTTGGTTTAGCACCACATACCTCCGTCGGTATAATTGGTAGAGTTATCGGATTTGTCAATTCTCAAGTATGTCTTGGCTCACCCATCTGGCATTCTGCAAAACGAAGAGATTGTGATGGTGATGCAGATTCTATAATGTTGCTGATGGATATCTTTCTGAATTTTTCAAGGGAGTATTTGCCTGACAGAATTGGTGGACTAATGGATGCACCATTGCTTATTCAACCTTTAGTATTTCCACATGAAGTCCAAAGGCAAGCCCACAACATTGATATTGATGAAAGATACCCATTGAATTTTTACAGATCTTCCTGGGATATGGAAAAAACAACCAATATTATCGATAATATAGATCTTATCAAAAAAAGACTAGGACATACAAATGAATTCTTTGATTATAAATTCACTCATGCTACAGACAATATTATGCTAGATGAATCACATAGTTTGTATTCAACATTGAGTACGATGGAAGAAAAACTAAAGATGCAAATAAGTACTGCCAAGCTGATTAATGCCGTTGATGTAGACGAGGTAATGTCCATGGTTTTAACGACCCACATTTTACCTGATATTATGGGAAATTTAAGGGCCTATTCTTCACAATCCTTTAGGTGTTCTAAATGTGGACAAAAATACAGGAGAATGCCACTTGTAGGTCTTTGCCTAGAATGTCATAATGAGTTATTACCAACTGTAACACGGGGGACCGTTGAAAAATATGTACAAACTGCATTAAACATCTCCTCAGAATTTAAAATTAGCGAATACCTGACAAGCAGGATAAACACACTGCAAACAGAGTTAAATTTGCTTTTTAAACAAGACGTAAAAGATCAGCACACAATTATTGATTTCATTTAGCCCTGAATAATCCCATAGATAAATTTGATATTTATATGAGAGTAACATAATAATTTAAAATTATGCTACGCTCATAATATTGGTGAAGATATTTGAAGCAGAAAAATGCGCACATTGCCATCTTTGACACTTTTAAAACAAAGAAAAATAAGTTTACAGGTGAAGCCAAAAGACAAAGAGGTATTATAATTCATCTAGCTTTGGAAAAAAATCCAGAGCTAAGAACACGAACATCGATTGCTCACGCAATAGCAAGGAACAACGGTATATTATGGCAAAATATCTACTCTGGTATCTTCAAAGATCTCGATGAAGTTCTAATACCATCAGGAGTAGTAAAGGAAGGAGGTCGCCTACCATTGAGACGTGGACCAAAAGCACTCCAATTAGAGGGAGTTCCTTTCTATGGATTAACTGAAACTGGAATCTTAGTTGCATCATCCATTGAAGAACTAGGAAATATCAGAATAAAAATCCTTGAATCTTACTTTAATACTATGAATATAAATACATCTGGTAATGACGTCATGAAAAAAAGCATTTTACTGCTATTAAAAACAATACCATCTTTCGTAATAAAAATCATTAGTGCATATATTTATGCTTACACCGCCGGTGAAATAGATACCATAACTCCGATAACTAATGAGAAATTTCGTTCTGTATTAAAAGAACATATATCCATAGAAAAAGAATTTATCGAATCATATGATGGTTTATCTCAAAACCAAAAAGGGCTCTTAAAAGATTTTTTCAAAATAATTAGCTGATTCTCAAACTAGCTGCCTTTTTAATTGGTTGCCACTTTATACTGAAAGCAAATACATCTTAAAATTCTGAGCTAAATTGGGTCAAATACAAATTGTAATATGAAATACACATAATTATAAGGATTCTTTTATGACGTTACTGTTGAGGCAAACGCTTATAATTTGCTGACATATTGATGTATTATTTATGGCCGACATGAAGATTGTTTTTCTTGGAACATCAGCAGCGATTCCAACCCAAAATAGGGGTTTATCTTCAATTGTCATTAAAAGAGCAGGTGAATTATTAATATTTGATGTCGGCGAAGGAATGCAAAAGAATTTTCTTCAAGCCAAACTTGGAATAAATAAGAAAATGAAAGTATTCGTAACTCACTTACATATTGATCATTGTTTAGGATTATTAGGACTTTTTCAAACCATGTCTCTTCTGGGACGCACAAAAAAAATTGATATCTATGGGGAACCAAGATTGAGAGAATTTATCAACGAAAATTTTCGTATTATTAATATTGCATTGTCCTTTGAAATTGTCGTTCACGTAATCGATAAGGAAGGAGTTATAGCAACCGAAGATGATTATCAAATCAGTTGTTGTAAAGCCGATCATTCAGTACCTGCATTTTCTTATTGTATCAAAGAGCATCCTAGGCTGGGCATATTTAATATTAAGAAAGCAATAGAGCTAAGCATTCCTAAAGGAAGTCTATATCGTAGACTCCAAAACGGTGAAGATGTAGCCGTTCATGGTAAATTAATAAAATCAAATCAAATAGTTGGACCCAAAAGAAAAGGCCGTAAAATAGGTATATCTGGAGATACAAGACCGTCCTCGAAACTAAGAAATTTCTTTGATTCATGTGATATCTTAATTTTCGAATCAACATACATTCATGAATATCAGAGGAAGGCAATCGAGACTTTTCATTCTACATCCACTGAAGCTGCTCTACTTGCCAAAGAGTCGAATTGTAACAAGCTAATACTCACACATTTCAGTTCAAGGTATAACGATCCGACAATTCTCTTAGATGAAGCAAGAACTATTCACAATAATGTAGATTTGGCAGAAGATATGAAAACTTTTTACATTCCATATGCAGAATAACAAAATCTAAGTTTATTTAACACTTTTAAATAGTTGTTGAAAAATATTTCCATATTCTTACATTGGATAAAAATAATACTGTAATAATTTCGGATGACCGAAATTCTTCTCTTGCAAAAAAGATTTCATTACACTTAGATGTAAAATACAAGAATACAGAATTACGTGTATTTGCGGATGGAGAAAGTAAAATTAGACTAGATAATGTAGCCAAAAAAAATTGCATAATCATACATTCTACGTATCCTCCTACTGATCGGCATCTGATGCAACTATTCATGATTATCTATAAATGCAAGGAAGATGGCGCCAGCAATATCTGTGTAGTAAGTCCATACTTAGCATACACAAGACAAGATAAGGTGTTCGTTGACGGAGAGATAATAACCGTCAATTTAGTTACCAAAATTTTGGCATCATTAGGAACTACAAAATTAATAACTGTTGATAGCCATAGTCCGAACGTGCTTAATTGCTCTTTTGCAACAATAGATCTCACGGCCATTCCTTCTCTGTCCGCCTATGTTAAAAAAAATATGACAATAAACAATCCTATAGTCGTTTCCCCTGATGAAGGAGGAATAGAAAGAGCTAAAAAATTTGCACGATTAATCAATGCAAATATACTTTCATTAGTCAAAAGGCGAAATAGGTTCACCGGCGATGTATCAATCTCACTTAGTGAAGAATTGCCACTTAAAAAAAGAACCGCTCTTATTGTAGATGATATGATAAGTACCGGTACTAGTGTTATAAAAGCGATTGAATTACTGAAAAAAAATAACATTGGCGACGTGTATGTTATATGTACCCACGCACTATTACTCGATGATGCAAAAGAAAAATTACTTAAAACAGGTATCAAGGAAATATTATCTACAAATTCAATTCCCAATGAATTTGGCAAAGTTGATTTAAGCAGTGTAATAACAGATTATTTTTTGAAGCAATGATCACTATTTTTCAGCTAATATGAAACTTTTGTTTTATACTTTTATAATTATTATCACTTGATTATTGACAGTTTTATTCAGCTCTTCAGTTACTGCTTTTAGAACATGCGCCGTAGAGGATAAACTAGAAAAATCCAATATTCTTTTCCCATCAACAATATGAATCTGTGGAGCGAGTTCATGGTCATTAATCAATGATTGAATTTTTTGCTTCATCTCTCGAGGATTACCACTGTAAATATCTGCATTTTCAATAGATACTTTAACATGACCATATTTATCAAGAACTAAAACAGGCTGTTTTTTTGACTTTAAAAATAATTTCTTTTTATGTATTTCACATGCAAATATGTAATAATCTTTCATATCAAATATTCTATGTACGCCTTCATTGATACCAAATAACTCACACGCTAGTACTTCTGCTTCCTCATCATCAATTTCTTTTGTATCATTGGTACCAACATCTAGCTTCATATTACCGTAGACCGTAACGCGTAAAAGAGATTTTTCATTTATATATTCAGATTGAGTAGAAATCGATTCAGGAAGTGCTCCCTTAGAAATCGCAATTTTTTCAACTTCCTGAATAAAAAGTGATATCTCATCGGGACTAGGATTATCTATTAACTTTTCCCTTTCCTCTCGTATTGACGCCGTACAGACACCAATAGATGAAATCACCTCCGAGTTATCAGCAATTCTATATTGACAATTCAATTTCTCTGCCATCAATGGAACAAGAACGGATGCACCCCCTCCTCCACCTATTAACATAAAGTTTTCATCTTTTAATCTATATTCTCTTATTAAAGTTCTTATTGTCTGCAGTATCTTTCTAATTGAAATATCAAGAATCTTGGTAGCAATTTCCTTCGTATCCATACCCAGTCTCTGTCCCAAAATTGATAACGCTAGCTGCGCAGATTTTTGATCGCCTTTCGCATAATCGTTATCGGGGATAAGTCCTAAAGCATTTGCAGCACATGTATTAGTTATCGCAAACCTCTTGCCAGCACCAACTTCTATTCCTATATAATCAATTGGATCTCCTTCTTTGGGCATAAACGTTACTATTTGTCCTCCTTCCAATTCCTGAGGCTCAGCAAAACATGAATATCTCAAACCAGAAATATGGGCGGATCTAGGACCCACATCAGTTATCTTTTTGCCGGACCACCGTACGAGCGAACCACCAGCAATTCCGACTACTCTCACGTCTAATGATTTTATACATGTTGGATGATCCATAATTGTAACATATTTGACCTCAGGTTTACCATTTTTTATAACACAAATATTTGTTGAAGTACCTCCAACTTCTATGAAAATTCCATTAAGTATTCTTAAATGTAGCAGAGCCCCCGCGACACTTGCTGCAGGTCCTGATAACACAGTCAAAATTGGCTTAGTTTTGAAAGTATTCATATCTGTAATACCTCCGTCACCTTTCATTATTGTAAGTGGAGCAGAGATTTTTTGTTGACGTACCGCCTTCTCAACATATTTTGCGGTGCCAATAGCCTTTAGTAAAATACTTGCATTTATTGCAGCAGTAAGGGTCCTTATTTCGAGACCATATATTCCAGTCAGTTCATGTCCTGCAGTTGCAGGCAGATCTGATTTTTCCATAACATATAATTCATTACTGGGATCATCAACACCGTACGCTTCACTAACTATGAGGACTTTTGCTCCTTCTTCCTTCAATTCCTTTAATATTTGAAGAATTTCTTCTTTATCTAAAAATTTTGAAGTATCCAAAAATCTATAACATGTTTTCAAATATTTATTTGG
This sequence comes from Nitrososphaerales archaeon TH703, assembly GCA_014523525.1. Lineage (GTDB taxonomy): Archaea > Thermoproteota > Nitrososphaeria > Nitrososphaerales > Nitrososphaeraceae > TA-21. Next base: position 7,991 of record JAATVL010000042.1, read on the forward strand.
TCCTAGTTTGACGTTACCTAAATTTGTTCTTTTCACAATATCGTTTTTTTCCAAATTTACCCCCATGCCAATAATTCCGACCTTTGTAGTGTCTCCCTCTAACAACGCATTAACAGCCTGTGTTGTACTATGAGAGATTAATTCAATATTTGATTCATTAATACCCTCCTTGAGTATGAGTTTGATTAATGATTCTACAATACCTGTTGAGACTCCCTCCCCTGAGAAATGTGTAGTAGGAACTGTAACCTTCCCGATTATCTTACCAGTATTCATATCTATTGCTACTGATTTGGTAAATGTCCCTCCAACATCAACACCAATTCTTACTCTGCTCATTATGAAAACCGCATGATATTTTTTTTCATCATCGCTTATTATTTAAATCCTGTTAGATTTTAATGTAATAAGGGTTTGAAATTAAAGCGGAATTACAATACGGCACAGCTAATATGATACTAATTTCAATAATTCCTGATGATGTTTTAATGTAGACATCCAGTCGATATCTCCAATTGTCCTTTTTGATTCATCACTCAAGGCTTCGATTAAGCGTTTGATAATTTCTTTACTAGAAGTAGTTGTAGTATCAAATTCAATGATCTTTTGCTTGCCAAATTTTTTTATACTATCGTATAAAGTTATACCGAGAATCTCACTTGTTATGTTTTCTCTAATTTTCATAATTGTGTAATTTCTTTCTTTAAAAGTTTGTAAAAGATATTTAGGAGAACGTCGTAAAACCACAACGAGATCAACCTGACTGGGGACTAGTAAATATGGGGCAAGATGCCCTGTAATGATTACATCATCATATCTTTTTAAATCCTTTCTAAGCATCACTGAAGCTTTTTTTATATAGATATCATAAACACCCAAAGCCTTATCTGTAAAAACAAGCTTATTTTTTATCACAAATTCATTTAAATTGATTGTCTTAAATCCTAATCTTTTTGATAACATATTGCTGAGTGTACGTTTTCCAACTCCCGGATTACCGGTAATGACGATTCTTGACAACTTTTAAAATTACAATTACTCTAATTTTATTCTGTCGTTGTTCTTATTTTGCTATAAATACGTAATACAAAAAGGAAAAATGAAAGACTTAAAACCCGTCTGCATAGACAAATGATTAATAAATGAAAATAACTATTTTAGGGTCTGGTAAAGAAGTCGGGCGTTCCGGATTTACGGTAACATCAGACAATACCAATATTTTGTTAGACTATGGCGTTCTTTTAAAAAGAGAGCCATCCTTTCCAATTCATGTCAGACCAAAAGATATCAGTACAGTTGTTCTTACCCACGCTCATTTAGATCATTCTGGATTTATTCCATCGCTTTTTTTATCCAATTCTGATATCTCAGTTTTGGGAACAAATCCAACCTTCGATCTTACCAATCTACTTATTGAAGATATGATCAAAATATCTGGCTTTTATTTGCCATTTGAATACGCCGATTTGAATAATATGATGAATCATTCAAGAACCTTACAGTATAAGGAAAGACACCCAATTAATAATATGCAAATTAGTTTATACGAATCTGGTCATATAATAGGCGGCTCCTCAATAATTGTAGAAAGTGAAGGTAAACGTATTTTTTATACAGGAGATATAAACACTAGAGGGTCAAAACTACTGAGGTCTGCAGATTTAGATTTACCTGAAATTGATGTCTTAATAATTGAGAGTACCTATTCTCAAACAGAGCAGACTCCACGAGAGGAATCAGAAAAAAATCTTGTTGAATTTGCTTACGATGTTGTTGAAAGAGGAGGAACTCTTTTCATACCGGCGTTTTCAGTTGAAAGAGCACAGGAAATTGCATGCGTATTGAAGACTTGCAATTTTAAATATAGGATATCTATGGACGGAATGGCACTAAAAGCCAATGAAATAATGTTAAAAAATCCATCATTTTTAAGAGATCCCGAAGTATTTAAAAAAATTATTTCAGAAATTGAATGGGTCCAAGGATGGCGCAGAAGAAAGCAATTGGTAAAAGAACCAGGAATAATAATCTCTCCTGCAGGAATGCTTGTGGGCGGAACAGCAATATTCTATTTGCAAGAAATAGCAAAAAATCCTAATAGCGGTATAGCCTTAGTGTCGTACCAAGGTAAGGGAACTCCAGGCCGTCTTCTACTTGAGAAAGGACTTGTATCATATAATGGAAAATCAAAAAAAAGTCTTGCAGATGTAAATCATTTTGAATTTTCAGGGCACAGTAGCAGAACCGAATTATTTAAAATACTTGATAAAATCAAAGGCAATCCGAAAGTTCTTACAGTTCATGGCGACGACATGTCATGTATTAAATTTGCCAGCGAAATCGAAGAAAAGTTTGGTTTTGATGCAATAGCTCCAGATAATGGGCAGATTATAGAAGTTAATTAAGAAAAATGAACAAAAAGTCAATCTGAATCTGAATTAATCTAACAGTACGAAAAAATCGCTGGAAACTATTTTATAATGTTAATATTTATCCTAAACTGAATGCAGACTATTAGTAAAACAAGAGGCCTTGTTAGTTCTAAACTGGTAATACTGGTTGTAATTTTCAGCCTATTGCTAACTAATTCGTTTGTACTATATTCACACGGTTTGGGTGCAAATCAGATATTTTTTGGTGTAAATATGAAGGGGTACTATACAAGTATGCCGCAAAGCAGAACTATAGCAAGTGTTATGCCCGAAAATTTTTTTGATCATAGCCTTAAATTAATTTCGGAGGCTGGCATGAATCATGTACGGTTTGTGTTTTATTGGGAATCTTACGTAAGAGATCCTATCAATTTTATGCTTGAACTACAATCCCTAGCACAGGCTGCGGATAAATACAACATTAATGTAATGTATGATAACCATCAATTTCATACTTCTTCATGGTTCAATCCACAAAGAGGAACGGGCTTCCCTTCATTTCTTTTTCAAAACAATCCTGCCTATCCTCCTGGAAATGGTGGTGGACCCAAATATACACCGGCAAAGGTATGGTGGACAGATTGGTGGAATCAAGCTGTAAAGGATACTAATGGTACCGATGGATGGACTCTACAAGTTGAATTCATGAAAAAGATAATTGATACTCTAGACAGTCATAAAAGTACATTAGGTTACGAAATTCTCAGTGAACCCCAGGTTCACAATGTCGATCAATGGGAAAAAATCGGCAAGTATAATACATTTATGGTTAATGAATTGAGGAAATTTACCAACAAAGTTCTTGCTTACAGTATGAATATTCCTGTTGATCTAAGGAGTCCTATAAACTTGACAGCAGAAAACTTGGCCAAAATGAAGCCACAAAACAGTACAAACGTAGTTTTTAAAATAAGCATATATGGATTGCCTTCAGGTTCATATCAGCAACAGAGATTGAACACGTTTCTTAAGGCTTCCAATATCACAGGCGTACCACTGTACATAGGCGAATGGAATAATGTCCTACGAGAGCAAACCATTAATGAAGAAGGGAACGCAGTTTTTCAGATAAATCCTTTTGAAAGTGATATAAGTCAACAGGAGGCTAATCTATTTGTTAAAACTTTTAAAGATCTTGGTATTTGGGGATTGGCGTACTGGAAATGGGACTATGTTACACAACAAACTCCAAACTTTAATTTAATTTCAATAGGTAAGAACGGAGATATAATTACTAATAAATATTTTGAACAATTGCAAGCTGCGTTAGAAAGTAATTATGGTAATCAAGCTGGCCAATAAGACGATGATGTAAGTATAATATATTTTAATATATGTAATGATCCTGTATTGTAATGATTTCTAAATGATAATAAAGAATACTGATCCATATAAAATAAAAAAATGCATAGCATGTAAAAAAGACATCATATTGCAGGAAAAATATTTTACATATCCACTATCATTACAATGTATATGCTTGGAGTGTTCTCTGAAAGAAATTCCTAAAATAATTGAAGCCTTGGAAACCGACTTGGAGAAAACAGAAGGATTAGTAAAGACGAATAAAAAAATTGTTGAATAACATATATACATGTTATTAGATTCTAAATTTAATCCCGAAATTAGTATCAATAGCGGGCAGATGTTTTTATGGGAAAAATATAAAAATTCATGGTACGGCACTTATGGAAGTCTCATTTTAAAATTTTCAATTACAAATAATGAAATAGAATTTTGCTCAGCTCCAAAGTTTGATAATTGGGAACATTTCATTTTTAGATTAGATGATAATATTCAAAATATTTTTTCCAACTTTTCCAACGATATTATTCTACCTAAACTATTAAAAAGATATACTGGATTACGCTTAATACGCCAAGACCCACATCAATGTATGATTTCTTTTGCCTGTTCAAGTAATACAAACATATCAATGATACGTACTATGTTAAAGAATTTATCGATGAAATTCGGTATTAAAAAACAGATTGATAATAAAATATTCTTCACCTTTCCCGCTATGAAAAATCTATACAAAGCGTCTATCAACGAATTATGTTCTTGTAGTGTTGGATATAGAGCAAAAGCTATTAAATCAATTGCAGAAAAAATGGTTACAGGCGCTTTAACAATTGATGAATTATATCGCTGTAAATATGATGATGCTAGAAAAATACTAACTAGCATTTATGGAATTGGAAATAAAATAGCTGATTGTATACTGTTATTTTCTCTAGAAAAGACCGAAGCATTTCCAATTGATGTATGGATGGGTCGCGCAATATTCATGTATTACAAAAGACTAATTGACAACAGAAAAGTGACTATTATTAACACAAATAAAAAACTAAGTGATAACCAATATTCAATCTTGTCAGAAATGATGAGAAACCATTTTGGCAAATATGGTGGCTATGCACAACAATACCTCTTCTATCACATTCGAAATACGAAAATGAAAAAATGGTAACGTTAATTATTAATATTACTAAAGATCAATTATATTATCTGGAGTTATGATATTATTTCTATGCATGCATGTACGTATGTATATATGTATGTATGATTTTTATGATATTATCCAAATTGAATTTTCCATAAAGAAAATAACTTATTTTCATTACCTTTTTCTGAAAACTGTGAGTCTTCAAAATA